>NZ_JBDPMJ010000019.1:0-194657 GCF_039880665.1 Nonomuraea sp. B5E05 | reverse complement strand
CAAAACCCCGTGTCCGGGATCCTCGCTCGGAGGCGTTCATTTCGTTGTGTCTTAACTCTTTCAGCCGTTCAAGTCCCTGTCAAATTGACCGGACCTGCACAACCTGCGGGAATTAAGCGCCGCCCCCGTTCGGAGACAACCCCTCTAACTTACCAGCCCTTCAGAGTGGACGCGAACATCCACAAGGTTGGTCAGTGTCTGGAGGTGGCCCCCGAGTGAGATCGGCGATCAACGCCGCTCTCGTGGGACTGCTGAACTCTATGTACGCCTCCCGGAACCGTCAAATCGGCGGTGCTCCCGCCGGGTACGGGTAGGTAGGGGGCGTGCCAGATCAACCCGTCCCCAGGGCGCTCATCATCATGGTGGGAATCGCCGCCGCGGTGGTCGCCCTCTTCGGAATCCGCGAGGTCGCCTCGATCGTGGGCCCCGTCGTGCTGGCGCTCGTGCTCGTCATCGCCGTCTCGCCGGTGCGCACGTGGCTGGCCGCCAGGGGGGCGCCCACGTGGCTGCAGGTCGCCGTGCCCTTCCTCATCGTCGTGCTGGCGCTGCTGGGCATGGTCGGCATCCTGACGATCTCGATAACCCAGCTCGTCTCTCTGCTGCCGGCGTACGCCGCCCAGTTCGACCGGCTCCTCGCCGACACGCTGGCCTGGGCCGCCGCGCACGGCGTCAGCAACGACGTGCTCGACAAAATGCTGCAGGCGTTCGACGCGGGGTCGATTCTCGGCTTGGCGCAGAGCCTGCTCGGCAGCCTGATCGGCGTTCTTTCCGCGCTCTTCCTCATCATCGTGCTGCTGCTGGCGATGTGTCTCGACGCGCCGGTGACATCGAAGGTCCTGACGACCGGTGAAGGGTATCGGCCGCAGCTGGTGACGGCGCTGGCCACGTTCGCGCACAAGACGCGGCGCTATCTGATCGTCTCGACCGTCTTCGGGCTGATCTGCGCGACCCTCGACGTGCTCGCCCTGTCGGTGCTGGACGTGCCGCTGCCGCTGCTCTGGGGTGTGCTGGCGCTCATCGCCAACTACATCCCGAACATCGGCTTCGTCATCGGGCTGGTGCCGCCGGCCATGCTCGCCCTGCTGGACGGCGGCGTGCAGACGATGGTGCTGGTCATCGTCGCCTACAGCGTCATCAACGTGGTGGTGCAGTCGTTCATCCTGCCCAAGTTCCTCGGGGACGCGGTGGGGCTCTCGACCACGATGACGTTCCTGTCGCTGATCGTGTGGACGTTCGTGCTGGGGCCGCTGGGTGCGATCCTCGCCATCCCGCTGAGCCTGCTGACCCGGGCGTTGCTGATCGACAGCGATCCGCGCGCCAGGTGGGCGCAGAGCCTCGTGTCAGGCGGACCGTCCCGCAGGTGAGAGCAGTCTGCGCATGGACCCGCCGCTCAGCCGCCTGACGTCGTGGGACAGGTGGCTCTGGTCGGCATAACCGGCCGTGACGGCCGCCTGCGCCAGCGGGACGCCGGCGCGGGCCAGGCCGAGTGCGCGCTGGAAACGCACGATGCGCTGAAGGGTCTTCGGCGCGTAGCCGAAGGAGGCCAGGCTGCGGCGGTGGAGCTGGCGCTCGCTGAAGCCCAGCTGCCAGGCCACCTCCGCGACCGTGCGGCCCTCGCGGAGCGCCCCCGTGATGGCGGCACCGGCGGGGTCGGCGCCCGTGGTGGCGGCCAGCCGCCGCCTCACCTCGGTGCGCATGGCGGCCGGCCGCGCGCCGACTCGCGGGGCGGCCTCCTCGATGCGCTCGGCCGGGAAGGGCAGGTCGGACAGGGGGACGCGCCGGTCACGCAGCTCGTGGAGCGGCACGCCGAAGAAGTCGCCCACCGCGCCGGGACGGAACCGCACACCCGTGAACGTGTCGCCCGCCGCCATGGACGTCGGCATGGGCCCGGTGTCGGGGCCCGCCACGAACAGCCCGCGGGGGCCCCAGATGAGGTCGACGCAGGCGTCGGGCACGACGAGCTGGATCTGCTCCGTCTCGCTGACCAGGTGCCACACGCAGGCGACACGGCCGGCGAGATCGGGGTCGGGAGGCCGTTCCGCGTACATGCCCCCAACGTACGCGGCCTCACCGACAGAACGGCCTCACCCCTTCAGCCGTCCGTACGCGCGCAGCGTCTTCAGCCGATGGACGGTGATGTAGCCGCCCCATTCGTGCGCCACCAGCGGCGTCCACATCAGCCAGTTGCCGTTCCATCCGCCTTCCTCGGACTGGGCGGCGGCGAGCGCGTCGAGGTGGGTGTCGAGGACGTCGTGCGTGAACAGCGGCAGCCGCAACGGCTCCGGCGCGAAGTCCAGCGGGAAGTGCGCCTCCCCCGTGGCGTGGGGGTCGAGGGCGACCGTCGCGAGGATGGCCTCCTTGATCCGGGCGAACTCGGCCTCCGCCCTGTCCCGGTCGGGCACCAGGTTGAGGAAGGGCACGACGGCGCGGGCTTCGTACGGATTCGTCTCGTCGATCTCGGCGATCCGCGACCAGCAGAACGCGGTCGCGGCGGCGAGCCACGGGTGGGTGCTGCCGTGCTTGTGGAGCAGCGCGGCGATCGACGCGGTGGGCACGAGACTTCCTGGAGGGTCGTCGGCCGTTTCCCACCACGGGGCTCTCGGCGTGTTCCTGACCGACGGCAGCACGAACGGCACACCGCCGTCCTCGGCGCTGACCTGGGCGAGGTAGTCGCAGGCCGCGGGCACCATCGGGGAGTCGAAGGCGTCGAGTTCGTCGAGGATCCAGAAAGCCACCTCGACCGGCTCGGGCTGGCTGCCCTGGCCCCTCAGATCGGGCTCCAGCGCGTTGCCGAAGCCGCCGTCGGCGTTCTGGTAGCAGCGCAGCACGTCGAGCACCCGCTCACGTGGTCCGTCGCCGAACAGCGCCTCGAAACGCAGTCGGTCGATCAGCCTGGCGTTCAGGTCCAGGTAGCGTCGTGCGCGGTCGAGCATGTCCATCTCGGCTGGTCCTTCAGGGGTGGGACGTCAATCGTCACGGCGAAGCTATCCAGGGTGAGGGCGGGAGTCTTGTCGTAATCGGACACGGGCCCGCGCGGGAGCGACGGCGGCACGCCTGTTTCACGAAGAGGACCGGGCGCGCGCGGTGAACGGCACCACGCGGGCGCCGATGACCGTTGGTTGCACACGCTCCAAGCTGGTCCGGCCCTCGCCGGCGCGGCCGATTAAATGTTTTGCCCGGTCGACGGGGGTCGGCTTAGGGTCGGCCTCATGTCATGCATGTTCACCTGCCAGGTTTTCATCCGCATCCGCCACGGCCGGGCTCTGGCCCGCTAGCGGACGCGAGCACCTGACGCTGGGCGTCCGCGCGCGTGCCCAGGGCCCTTCGAGCAACCCGTTGTCTCGAGGACCCGGAAGGGCAGTGCTGTGGCGCAGAATTACGCGCACGGAAACTATTCACACACTCAGAAGAAGGCCAGGAACAGCGGTGGCGGCCGCACACCCGTGGATCGGGCGCGGCGCACGCTCTCGCAGAACTTCCTGGTCGACCGGCATGCCGTCGACCTGATGGTCAAGGCCGCCGGCCCGGAAGGGCTGGTGCTGGAGCCCGGCCCCGGCGAGGGCGCGCTCACCCTGGCGCTGGCCGAGGCGGGCGCCCAGGTGGTCGGCTACGAAGTCGATCCCCGGCTGGCCGGGCGGCTGGCCTCGCGCACCCGCAGCGACCCGCGGATCGACATCGTCAGGCGCGACTTCACCACCGTGAGGGCGCCGCGGGAGCCGTTCGCGGTCGTGGGGAACATCCCCTACTCGATCACGTCGAAGATCGTCGACTGGTGCCTGCGGGCACCGGCCCTGACCTCGGCGACGCTGCTCACGCAGCGGGAGTACGCCCGCAAGCGCGCGGGCGGCTACGGCCGCTGGAGCCTGGTCACGGTGGAGTCGTGGCCGTGGTTCAGCTGGAAGCTCGGCGACACGATCGGCAGGGAGAGCTTCCGGCCCGTCCCGTCGGTCGACTCGGCGATCCTGCGCATCCAGCGCAGGCCCGAGCCGCTCGTGGGCGGCGGCCGCTCCTACCAGGAGCTGGTCGAGGTGGGGTTCGGCGGCGTGGGCGGATCGGTGCGCGCGTCGCTGAAGGCGAGGTATGACGGGGTGGACACCGCGCTGGCGGCGGCCGGCGTGTCCCGCGACGCCGTCGTGGGACACGTGCACCCCGACCAGTGGATCACGTTGTGGGGGCGCCTATGCCGGTGACGTGATCCTCGAGTCGTCAGAACACCCCTGAGACGGAACCGGTCCCGGGGCTGTCGCCACGCGGCGGCGGCCCCAGGGCATGGCCAGGGCCAGGATCGGCAGCAGCAGGATCGAGGCCCGCGACCAGTCGGCGTGCTGCAGCCACCACCCGTTGAAGTCGAACTGCGTCATGTAGAGGTAGCCGTAGCCGGCCCAGAGCGAGGCGCCGATGATGGCCGGCCAGGCGAACCTCGTGGGCCTGGCGACCAGGAACGGCATGAACCACATGAGGTATTGGGCGCCGAGCCGGGGCGTCATGACCATGAAGACCAGCAGCACGGCGATCGTCATGTCGACCGGGTCGGCCCGCCGCCAGTAGAGCACGGCGGCGACGACGCTCACGTAGATCAGCTTCGTGCCGAACGAGGCCAGGTCGGGCCGGAGCGCCCACTGCCCCTCGGTCAGCCACGGCGTCCAGCCCCATTCGCCGACGATGGGCCGGATGTCCTGGATGGTGTGGATGACCGCCGGGATCTGGTCGAGCGACGTGCCCGCGAAGACCGGCAGCGTCACCAGGAAGAAGACGGGCACCAGCCCGGTCGCGAACAGGGCGGCGACGCGGGCGCGCAGATGGGGCAGGAGCAGCAGCATTCCGGGGATCAGCCAGATGGGCCAGCTCTTGGCGCACAGCGCCAGGCCCATGAGCAGCCCCGCCAGCGCGCCCCGCCTGAGGTCGGCGCGGTCGTCCTCGCCCGGCAGCAGCGAGCGGTGCAGCATGCCGCCGCGGCCGATCACCCGCGGGACGGAGGCCCGGACGCCGTGCGCGGCCAGGCCCGCGCGCACCCGCGCGACCACGTCGGTGGTCATCCCGGGGCGCTCGGGCGCGCCCGGCCCTCTGGCCACCACGAACGCGGCGACGCCGAACACCAGCGCGACCGGCTCGACCTGGCCGTGGATGCAGGCGACCATCAGGGCGAGCGGGTTGAGCGCGTACTGGAAGGCCCGCAGCGACGCCCTGGGGCCGCCGGCCAGCTTGGCCACCAGCGGGATGAGCACGATGTCGGCGACCACGGTGACCAGGCGCCCGGCGTATTCCCACGGGATGCCGAGCCACAGCAGGATGCCGTACGCGTAGGGGATCGTCGGCAGGAAGTGCCAGCCGCCCTCGCTGGCCAGCACCGGGTCCTCGCCCCGCAGCACGGCCTCGCCAGCGGGCTTGAAGCTCTCCACGAAGTCGACGGGCTGCCACGAATCGATCGCCGACGTGTACATGATCAGCACGCGTACGGCGATGCCCACGGCAACGGCGACGAGGAGCGGCGGCCGCCAGTCGCGCCACTGGGCGACGAGGGCGAGCACGACACCGGAGACGAGGACGATGCCTGTGAGAACTGCGTAATCCATGGCGGGATATAGCCTGCCGCACCCGGAGCGCAGCCGCCACCAGGGGTTCCGATTCTTATCCCCGACATGCCGACACGTATAGCGATACGGCATCACTCTTTGTGTTGAACTCTTCGCATGGGGGGATCGCAGGTCAACCAGGCACTGGTCAGGCTCTATTTCGAGGTGAGGAACGGGCTGCGCGACCCGGTCGCGGCCTGGGCGAAACTCACAGCCAATTCACAGGAGTACCAGCAGGCCAGGGGTGAGCGGCGGGTGCCGCTCGACGACGCGACGGCCGCCGAGCTGGTGGCGGCGGCGATCGTGCACACCGCCGACGAGCACGGGCCCGAGCGGGTGGCCGCGCTGGCCAGCTCCCCGCTGGCGCGTCTCGTCGGCCGGCTCGGCGGTGCGGTGCTGACCGAGCACCCGTGCGCCCCCGAGCAGGTGCTGGGGCCGCGCTTCGCCGGTCCGTCACGCGCCGAGGACTGGGCGCGGGCGGCATACGTGCTGCTGTGGGGCGAGAACAACCGGCTCGTACGCTCGGCGGACACGCCCTGGGTGATCGCCGGCCGCTACAAGGGCCAGAAGGTGGTCGCGATCGGCACGCATCCGACGCGGTTGTCCGACGAGACGCTGGTCGTGCGGCCCGGCACGGACGGCGCGCTGGCCATGGCCATGGGACACGTGCTGCTCAAGGAGTTCTTCCTCGACCGCACGCCGTTCGCCGGGCAGGCGATGGAGCACACCGATCTGCCGCTCCTGGTGCGACTGCGGGATCGCGAAGAGGCGTACGTGCCGGCCGGGCTGACGGGCGGCGCCTGCGACCGGCTCAGCGTGTACGGCGGCGAGGCGGTGGAAGTGCTGCTGCCGCGCTTCGACGACGGCCCGGGGGTGCTGCGGCGCGGCGTGCCCGTGCTGCGCGACGGCGGCGACCTGGTGACGACCGTGTTCGACCTGCTGCTGGCCGTCTACGGGGTGGCCAGGCCCCGGTTGCCGGGCGTGTGGCCGCGCGGCTACGACGACCGGGCGGAACCGTACACGCCGGCCTGGCAGGAGGCCTGCACCGGGGTGGCCGCGTCGCGGACGGTGAAGATCGCGCGGGAGCTGGGCGTGACGGCGGAGAAGACGGGCGGCGAGTGCGTGATCGTGCCCGGGCGGCTGGAGACGCCGCACGCCGACACCGCCTACCGGGCGATGCTGGCGCTGCTGGTGCTCACCGGGTGCGGTGGCGGCTGGGCGCAGGCGGGCGGTGCGGGGGTTCCGCTGGTGCCGTACCTGTGCCTGCACGCCTGCGGCGAGGACCGCTCCGACGTGGGGGCGCTGAGCTGGGCGCTGGCCGATGGGTTGTTCGCGCACAAGACGTCGCGCTCGGTGCTGCTGGAGGCGGTGCGCGACGGCTGGCCGATGGCCCCGCCGCCGCGCGTGCTCGCCCTGCCGCGCCCGATCTATCCGCTGCCTCCCGACGTCGACCTGCTCATCGGGCCTGACGACCACTGCGACCTGTCCGCGCCGGACACGGAACTCGTGGTGGCGGCCGTGACGAGGATGATCGGCCGGATCGACCCCGCCAGGCCCGGCCGGGTGCCGCCAGCCGGGCGGATGCGGCTGCTGGTGGACCACGCCTGGATGCACGAGTACGGCGAGGCCCTGCCCACTTACCGGCCGCCCGGCCTCGGCGTCCCGCTCAAGCCCACCCAGCTCGTCCGCGTCAGGTGAGCCCGTCCAGGTACGCCCGGTGGCTCCGGGAGAACTCGAACCCGTTGTGCCGGCCCCAGTTGATCGACCAGGCCATCAGGCCCCGCAGCCCCGGATAGACGCCGCGCGGCCGGTACGTCCCGCAGCCGGCGCCCGTGGCCAGGCAGCCGGGGCCAGCGTGGTGAGTCCCAGGACGAGCGCGGCCGTCGCCGCTCGGAGATTCATGACGTTCCTCCTGGCCCGGCCCGCCCCGGTGGAGGGGCGGGCCGGATTCGCGCGGGGTCAGAAGCCGGCGGTGGTTCTGGTGAACTCCCATTCGGACTGGGCGATGCCGCTGCAGTTGGAGGTCACGCCGCCACCCGGGCAGGGCCGGTCACGGTTGACCGCCCAGTACGCGAGCCTGGTCAGGCCCTTGGACCTGGCCCAGTCGCGGATCTGTGTCCAGGTGCCGGGCGAGGTCAGCTCCTGCTGGTCGGACAGGCCGTTCATGCCGGAGATGCCCATGTGCGCGTACGCCTGGGCGTCGGACCAGCCGTACGCGTTCTTGAGCACGTTCTTCAGGCCCTCGGACGCGTTGACGGTGTCCTGGTAGATGTTGGGGCTGCCGAAGTCGAAGGGCATGATCGTGAAGTTGTCGATCGGCACGCCGAGGGCCCTGGCCTGGTTGACGAGGCGGACGCCGTGGGCGTTCGGGCCGGTCCTGGTGGTGCCGAAGGTGACGACGATCTTGACGTTCGGGTTGTTCCGCCTGACGATCTTGAGGCCGTTCAGGATGCGGTCCTGGACGGTGTAGTTCTCGAACTCGTCGGTGTTCTCGATGTCGAAGTCGACGACGGCCGGGCCGACCGCGTTGATGACCTGCTGCACCGCGCCCGCGAACGCCTGCGGCGAGGAGCAGTTGGGGCCGAGCTTGTTGCCCTGCCAGCCGCCGAAGGAGATCTGGACGCTGCCGCCCTTCGACTTGATCGTGTTGATCGCCTGCTGGTCGGCGCCGCCGGTCAGCGGGCGCTGCCCGTCCCACGCCGGGGTGCAGCCGCCACTGGACAGGATGAATGCCATCGTGAACGACTTCACGCCGGTGGCGTCCATGACGGCGCCCGGGTTGGGCGGGTTGCCCCAGCCCATGTAGAGGTAGGGGGCGCCGGGCATCTTGCTGGGGTTGTTACCGGTGCAGCCTGACGTGGTGGCGGTGGCGTCGCGGCCGGCCGACTCGCCCGCCGCGTTGTACGCCTTCACGGTGTAGGTGTGGGTCGTGCACGAGCCGAGCCCCGAGATGGTGGCGCTGGTGCCGGTGACCTGGGCGCGCCGGGTCGAGCCCTCGTACACGCGGTAGCCCGTCACGGTGCCGCCGGCGGCGCCCCAGCGCAGCGTGATGCTGGAGTTGGTGACCGACGTGCTCACCGTGCCCGGCGCGCCGGGGGCTCCGGGGCCGGGATCGCCGCCGGAGGTGGGCTTCCAGAGCGCCGGCACGGCGGGGGGCTCCCAGCCGGTCTGTGAGGTGTGGCCCTGCAGGCAGACGTAGTCGACGCCGTTGTAGGTGACGACCGCGCCGGTGGCGTACGCGGTTCCCGGGGCCCAGGCGGCGGCCATGTGCCGCACCGTGCCGGTGGCGTGGGCGGCGGGCCCGCTGGTGGCCAGGCCGGTCAGGGCGAGGGCGACTCCGGTCGCTAACGCAAGAATTTTGCGACGAAATTTCATGACATTCCCTGAAGGTGAGGCTTGACGGTCTTGGAGAAGGACCAGTTGTTGCTCGCGTCCCAGTTGATGGACCACGTCATCGCGCCCCTGATGTCCGGGTAGGCGCGCGGCGGCACGAAGGTCCCGCAGCCGGTCCGCTTGGCCAGGCAGTCGAGCGCCCTGGTGACGACCGAGGGGGACACGACACCGCCGTTCGCGGCGCCCGGCCCGGCCGGCAGGCCCAGCGCCACCTGGTCCGGACGGAGCCCGTTCTCGAGCTGGATGCAGGCCAGCGCGGTGATGAAGTCGACCGTGCCCTGCGAGTACGCGAAGGCCTGGTCGCAGCCGAGCATCGAGCCGGAGTTGTAGAACTGCGTGTGGACGACGGTGAGGATGTCCTTGATGGACAGGGCGAGCTTGAAGTACTCCATCCCGGTCGACTGCATGTCGATGGTCTGCGGGGCCATGGTGATGATCAGCCCGGAACCGGCCTTGGCGCGCAGCGATCTCAGCGCCTGACCCATGTAGGTGGCGTTGAGACCGTTCTCCAAGTCGATGTCCACGCCGTCGAAGCCGTAGCTCCGCATCAGCGCGTACACCGAGTCGGCGAACCGCGTGGCGGCCGCGGCGCTCGCGACCTGCACGCGCCCGGCCTCGCCGCCGACCGACAGGATCACCTTCTTACCGCGCTGCTGTAGCGCCTGGACGTCCGCCCTGAACTGGGCGTCGGTGTAGCCGCCCAGCGCCGTGGCCAGTTCGGGGTCGACCCCGAACACGACCTCGCCCGGGGTGGCGGTGGCCTCGCCGAACGCCACCGCGATCAGGTCGTACTCGTCGGGCACGGCCGACAGCTTGAGCTCGACGGCGGGATTGACGAAGTTGTGCCAGTAGCCGGTGAGGAAGTGCCTGGGCAGCGTGCCGCTCTGGCAGCCGGCCGTGGTGAAGCCGAAGGGATCACCGGCGGGGCCGTCGCCCGAGGCGTCCGTCGCGGTGATCGTGACCGTGTGCGAGGAGCAGGGGTCCAGGCCGGTGAGGGTGTGCGAGGTGCCGGTGACGGTGACGGCCGCCGCGCCGTCGAGCCGGACCTTGTAGCCGGTGGCGCCGGGGACGGCGCTCCAGCTCAGCGCGGCGCTGGTCGCGGTGGCGGAGGTCAGCCTGATGCCGCCGACCTTGCCGAGCCCGCCGGGGTCCTCACCGGAGTCGCCGCAGGGAGCGCCGTTCAGTGTGCAGCCGGAGACGCCGGGGAAGTTGCCCGGGCTGCCGTTGAAGCCGAAGCTCACGCTCGCCCCTGCGGCCAGCGGCGACGCCCAGGACGGGGTGGTGAACGTGTAGTGCTGTCCGCTCCTCGACATGACCGCGTCCCACGCGGACGGGATGGAGAAGCCTGCCGGGACGTCGAACTGGACGTTCCAGCCGTTCATGGGGGTGGAGGTGCCGTTGGTGACGGTGACCTTGCCCTCGAAACCCGAGCCCCAGTCGGAGACCTTGACGAAGGTCGCGGTGGCGGAGGCGGCGTGGGCGGGCGGGGCGGTCAGGCTGAGTGCGAGGGTCGCGAGCGCCAGGAGAATCGGCCGAAGTCTCACGGTTCTTCCTTGGGGGGTGTGCGTGCCGTACGCCTTGCGCCGGGGGGTGAGAGCGCAAGGCGTACGGCACGGCCCGTGGGGGAGGTGGCACGGGCGTTGGAGGTGTCAGCGCGGACCGGTGGTGTCCATCTTTTAGGAAACTTTCCTAAGCATTCGCGGCGATCGTAACCTTGACTCCGGAGCCTTACAAGACCCAAACAACGTCCCCGCCACCTGCGGGTGGGGCAAACCAGGCGATATCGTGATGTGTCACCAGCAAGCGTTCGCGGAGGGCAGTCCGCATGTTCTTCGGCATCACCGATTTCTGGGCCTACGTCATCGGCGCCTTCCTGATCATTCTGCTGCCGGGCCCGAACTCGCTGTACGTGCTCAGCCTCGCCGCCCGCCGCGGTGTCCGGCAGGGTTACCGGGCCGCCGCGGGCGTGTTCGTCGGCGACACCGTGCTGATGGTCCTGGCGGCTGCCGGCGCCGCGTCCCTGCTCCGCTCCACCCCGCTGCTCTTCACGATCGTCAAGTACGCGGGCGCCGGCTACCTGGCCTGGATCGGCTTCCAGATGATCCGCGGCGCGGTGCGGGCCTGGCGGGCCGGGCCTGACGGGGACGCCGCCACGCGACCCCAGGAGGAGCGGGAACGCCGCCTTCGCCCGTTCCGCAAGGCCCTGGGCATCAGCCTGCTCAACCCGAAGGCGATCCTGTTCTTCGTCTCGTTCTTCATCCAGTTCGTGGACCCCGCCTATCCGGCCCCCGCGCTGTCGTTCGCCATCCTGGGCGCGATCATCCAGGTGTTCAGCGTGCTCTACCTGACGGCCCTGATCTTCGGCGGCACGTTCCTGGCCGGCCAGTTCCGCCGGCACAGGAGGCTCGGCGCGGGGCTGACCTCGGGGGTCGGCGTCGTCTTCGTCGGGTTCGGCGCGAAGCTCGCCACCGCGTCACTCGGATGAGAGCCGGGTTCAATACCCAGCCGATTCCGTATGGAACAGCGGGAACGTGCCGAAGGAGGCCGTCGCATCAGCCGGCCTCGGGTACGGTAGGCCACCGGCCCGCTTCCCGGGACGGCGCTGATGACGCTCTGGTTACCACGAGCGGTCCATCTGGAGCGCCTGGTCCTGCGGGGCCCCGGTAGTCGCTGATCGTCGGCCCATCTGCGGAGCAGCCTTGAATCACCCTCAGGTCACCCTTCCACGCCTCACGGCGCTCGCCCGGCAGGCGGCACCCCAGCTGCTCGAAAGCGTGGTGGCGCCGCTGGTGGTGTTCTACCTGGCCATGGTCGTCCTCGGATTCCAGTGGGCGCTCGTCATGACCGTCGCCTGGGTCTATTTCGGGGTGGCGTGGCGGCTGGTCAGGCGGATCAGGGTGCCCGCGACCATGTATCTGGCGGCGTTCGCGATCACCATCCGCGCGATCGTGGCCTTCTGGACCGGCACCTGGGTGTGGTTCTTCATCCAGCCGGAGATGGGCACCATCTGCATCAGCATGGTCTTCCTCGCGTCCGTGCGGCTGAACAGGCCGCTCGTGCAGAAGCTCACGCTCGACTACATCCACCTGCCGTCGGCGGTGCTCAAGCACGAGCGGGTGCGCAGGTTCTTCGCCCGGATCACGCTGCTGTGGGCGTTCGTGCTGCTGATGAACTCGTCTCTGAGCATCTGCCTGGCCGTCTACGAATATGTCGCGGGCTCGCTCGGCTCGTACATGGTGCTGCGGACGTCAGCGGTGGCCGTGATAAGCGGCCTGGCGATCACCATCTCGATCGTCGCCTTCAAGCGGCTCCTCAAGAGGCTGCACGTCGCCCACGCCTGACCGCTCGGCCAGCACGTACGCCCCGCTCATCCCCATGACCAGCCCGGTCAGCATGCCGAACAGCTCCACGAGGCCGACCGCTCCCGAGCCCCCGCCGGCGAGCGGCCCTCCGACGGAGCTGACGATCATCGTGTAGAGGCCCCAGCCGAACAACGAGCCGGAGCCGAGCCAGACCGGCACGAGCAGTCGCCAGAACGGGATGTCCCCGCGCCGCCGGACGACGGCCACGAACGCGACGGCCCCGGCGAGAGCGAGCAGCGCCTTGAACCCGTCCATGACGACCGCCACGGCGGGCGCGCCGAACGTCCACGACAGGCGCACCCCGGCGACCGCCGTGGTGACCAGCAGCGCTCCCCAGGCCACGACCCTCTGGAACGACTCGGCAGGGCCGGCGAAGGCGTGTCGGAGCCGGGCAGTGAAGATCGCGGGCCACCGGTCGCGGGCGTAGAGGACGAAGGTCGTCATCAGGCCGATGCCCTGCCCGACGAAACCGCCGTAGACCATCATGTAGACCCACGCCTCGATGGCGCCGCCGCTGAACACCGCGATCCCGTCGGTCGCCACCAGGACCGGCGCCGTGACGGTCACCACCGACAGCAGTCCCGTGCCCACCCACAGCGGCAGCAGCACGAGCCAGGCCGGCAGCCGCATGCCCCAGCGCGTGGTGAAGGCCACCGCCAGCAGCAGCCCGACGGCGTCCATGCCGAAGGTCATGGCGTTGAGCCCGACCATCGCCGAGTCGTTCATCAGCTCCGGCTCGGTGACCCCGACGGAGCTCCCGGTCAGCCAGAGGAT
This sequence comes from Nonomuraea sp. B5E05, assembly GCF_039880665.1. Taxonomy (NCBI): domain Bacteria; kingdom Bacillati; phylum Actinomycetota; class Actinomycetes; order Streptosporangiales; family Streptosporangiaceae; genus Nonomuraea; species Nonomuraea sp. B5E05. Next base: position 181,555 of record NZ_JBDPMJ010000019.1, on the reverse strand, counting down.
CTTCAGCGTGAGGTACGGGAGCATCGCGGCGACCGTCACGATCGCCGCGGTGACGCGGCCTATCGCCGGTCCCTGTTCAGTGGTCATGGATCGAGCGTCGCGCGGCGGGCCGTTCGTCACCTCCCGAGCGGCGGGGATCCCCCTCCCCCGCGTGGGGGAGGGTCACAGCCAGTTCGTAGCCACCGCCCTCGCCCATCGGGCCCGCGGTGAGGGCGCCGCCGGCCAGCCGTACGCGCTCGCGCAGGCCCGCCAGCCCGAGACCGCCGGGCTGCGCGGTGGGCCGGGAGCGCGGCGGCCCATTGCGTACGGTGACGCGCTCCGGCGAGACCTCGACCTGGACGGCCGCCCCCGGCGCGTGCTTGGCGGCGTTGGTGATCCCTTCCTGGACCACCGCGCGTGCCAGGCCGGGCACCGGCCCGTGGATCAGGTCGAGGCCGACCGTCATGCCGGAGTCCCTGGCCCGGTGTACGAGCTCGGCCACGTCCTCGTCCGCGGGTGTCAGCGGCGGCGCGTCGGCCTCCTCCCGCAGCAGCCCGATGATCTGGCGCAGCCGCTCGGTGGCGTCGGCGGCGGCGACCCGCAACTCGCCTGCGGCCCTGACCCCGGCGGGGCCCAGCCCGGGAGCCAGCTCCAGCCCGGCCGCCCTGACCGCGATCAGCGCCAGGTCGTGGCCGAGCGAGTCGTGCATGTCGCGGGCGATCCTGGCCCGCTCGCGCAGCCTGGCCTGGGCCTCGACCGACAGCCTGGCCACCCGCCGCTGCTGGAGCAGCCTCCTCCTGAGCAGCCCGAGCAGGTAGGGCACCAGGTAGGTGCCGATGAGCGCGGTGGTCATGGAGACCCACAGGGCCAGGTCACCGCCCCTGGCCAGGATGACGCCCACGCCCACGATCGTGACCAGGCAGAACGCCGCCGGCGCGGGCCACGCCCTGGTCATGCGCCGCCCGGTGAGGTAGGCGTACCACACGATGAAGGGCGACGTGGGCAGCAACGGGAGGATCTTCACGTTGCGCCGGGGCAGCAGCCAGCTCAGGTCAACGGTCGCGAATCCCTCGGTGAACTGCCACGGCCCGAGCGGCAGCAGCAGCACCAGGGCGGCCAGCGGCCAGCGCCGGCCGACCAGCACGGCCGCGGCGGCGAGCACCAACCTGGGCACAGTGATCATCGCGAACCCCGCGGGGTCCAGGAACGGGTCGGGCCCCATGGCGGACACGAAGACGCTGAGAACGGCCCACAGCAGCAGGTCGTAGACCAGCTTGCGGCGGGTCTCGCGGCGGAGCGGGCGCAGGTGCTTCACGGCGTCGACGTTATCCGCCGCGTGCCGGCCGGCGCCCTCCCCGGACGGCAGGTGACACCCCTGACGAAAGTCAGGGTGGGGCTCGGGTCACCGCCGGAGTAGAGCTAACCCCACCGTGAAAGCGCCTATCTGCACTGGTGTCCGAGAAGACCGATCCGGGTTGGATCGATGGTGTCATCGGAAGGTCGCACCGCGACCCTGACGAAAGTAGGGGGCGGTGTGTGCCGATCGTCCGATGTGCCGTGACCTGCGGAGTTTCTAGCTTCATGGGGTACAGGCCCTGACCCGTATCGGGGATGGGCCCGCGTTCGACCGGGGGCATCCCCGATGTTCCCCACGGTCCAGCGCCGACACGCTATGTGAGTGCCCTGACGATCGGAGCCCCTGTTATGTCGCACGCCATTCTCGACCTGGTCCAGCAGGCCATGGCGTCACCATGGTTGTACGCCGTGCTCTTCGGCCTGGCGTTGCTCGACGGGTTCTTCCCCATCGTGCCCGCCGAGACGTCGGTGATCACCGCCGGGGTGTTCGCGGCGTCCGGCGAGACGAACCTGGCGCTGGTGATCATCGTCGCGGCTCTGGGCGCCTTCGCGGGCGACCACATCTCCTACCTGATCGGGAAGACGTCAGGCGGGAGGCTGCGGAACAAGAAGGCGTTCGTCTGGGCGCGCGGCGCCCTGGAAGAGCGGGGCGGGCTCGTGCTCGTCGTGGCCAGGTACATCCCCGGCGGGCGCACCGCGACCACGCTGACCATGGGCGCGGTCCGGCACCCGCTGCGCTCGTTCACCTTCTTCGACACGATCGCGGCGATCTCGTGGGCGGTGTACTCCGGCCTGATCGGCTTCTTCGGCGGGATGGCGTTCGAGAACGACCCCATCAAGGGCCTGCTGCTCGGGCTGGGCATCGCGGTGTCCGTCACCGCGGCCGTCGAGATCGTGCGGTGGATCAGGAAGCGCCGCGCCATCCAGCCTTCCCCTGAACGTCTTCCCACGGACACACCCGTTTGACCCTGCCCGGCGACCATCCGTCTGAAAGGAGTGCGCATGACTGTGCTGGCCGCGGTGATAGCCCTGGTCGGTTCGCTGTTCTTCGCGCTCGGAGCCGCCCTCCAGCAGTTCGAGGCGGTCGGCACCGCCAAGCCCGGGCTGCTCGCGCTGCTGCGCAGGCCGCGCTGGCTGATCGGCGGCGTCTCCATTCTCGCGGGTGGTGGCCTGCACATCGTCGCGCTCGGGCTGGGCCCCCTGACCATCGTCCAGCCGATGGGCGTGGCCAGCCTGCTGTTCGCCCTGCCGATCGCCGCCACGCTGCACGGCCGCAGGCCGTCACGCAAGGAACTGGCGGCGGCCGGCGTGGTGGCGGCCGGGCTGATCGGCCTGGTCCTGCTCGTTCCCGAGTCGCACGGCCCCACCTACCTCAGCCCGACGGGCGTGCTCACGCTCCTGGGTGTGGCCGGCGTCGCCGCTGTCCTGTTGTGGGCCGGTTCGCGGGCGGTCTCGCCGGCGGGCCGGGCGGCGCTGCTGGCGACCAGCTCGGGCGTCCTGTACGGCGCCACCGCCACGCTCGTGCGCGTGCTGGTGGACGGCGCGTGGAACTGGTGGTACCTGCTGGCGCTGCCGATCCCCGCCCTGCTCGCGCTGATGATGCTCCAGCGCGCCTACGCCGTCGGGCACTTCGGCGTCTCGTTCGCCTCGCTGCAGATCGCCGACCCGCTGACCGCGGTGGCGTTCGGCGCGCTGCTGCTCGGCGAGCCGCTGCCGACAGGAGTCCTCCCGGTCGCGGCCGCCGCGCTCACCGCCGCCGGCACCGTCGCCCTGGCACGGACCAGCCCGCTGGAGGCACACCGCGACCTTGCCTGATCTGTCCCGTACGTTTCACCGGCCCTCCCCTGGCCTCTCATCATCGGAGTCACTCGCATGGCCATGCCCCTGCACACCGTCACCGAGCAGCCGGCCCTCGCCCCGGCCGCCGAACGCCCCCGCCGGATCCTGATCTCGAGCGACACCTACCCGCCCGACGTCAACGGCGCCGCCTACTTCACCCACCGCCTCGCCACCGGCCTGGCCGCGCGCGGCAACGAGGTGCACGTGGTCTGCCAGTCGGAGGTGGGCCCCGCCAGCGCCGACGTGGAGGACGGCGTGGTGGTCCACCGGCTGCGCTCCGCGCCGCTGCTGGTCCACCCCACGATGCGGGTCACCGTGCCGACCAGGCTCGACCGCCTGATCGCCTCGATCGCCCCCGACGTGCTGCACACGCAGGGCCACTTCGTGGTGGGCCGGGCCGCCATCGCCGCCGCCCGCCGCGCGGGCGTGCCCGTGGTCGCCACCAACCACTTCATGCCCGACAACCTCTTCCAGTTCGGCCACATCCCCGAGCGGCTGCGGGCCAAGGCGGGCAAGCTGGCCTGGAGCGACTTCAGCCGGATCTTCAACCGCGCCGACCACATCACCACGCCCACCCCGCTGGCCGCCCAGCTCCTGTCCGAGCAGGGCTTCGGCCGCGAGGTGGAGCCGGTCTCCTGCGGCATCGACCTGGCCAGGTTCCGCCCGCACTCCGAGCCCAAGGCGTGGGCGCGCAAGATGTTCGACCTCCCCGACCGGCCCACCGTCATGTTCGTCGGCCGCCTGGACGAGGAGAAGCGCATCGACGAGATCGTACGCGCGCTGCCGATCGTGCTGAACGACACCGACGCGCAGGCGGTGCTGGTCGGCCGGGGCAACCAGCGCATGGAGCTGGAGCGGCTGGCCAAGCGCATCGGCGTGGGCGATCGGGTGTTCTTCCTCGGCTTCGTGCCCGACGAGATCATGCCCCAGGCGTACGCGTCCGCCGACGTGTTCGCCATGCCGGGCATCGCCGAGCTGCAGAGCATCGCCACGCTGGAGGCCATGGCCACCGGGCTGCCCGTGGTGGCCGCCGACGCGATGGCGCTGCCGCACCTGGTGGACGGCAACGGCTACTTGTTCCAGCCGGGTGACGTGGCCACGCTGGCCAGGCACCTGACGAGCATCCTCACCGACGACGGCCTGCGCGCCAGGCTCGGCAAGGCCAGCCGCGAGCTGGCGCTCACCCACGACGACCAGACGTCGCTGGCCCGGTTCGAGACGATCTATGACGAGGTGGCGCGATGACCCGAAAGCAGACCGTGTGGGGCACCGTCATCGGCACGGTGGTGTCCTTCTGCGCCCTCGCCTACGCGGAGATCGCCTTGCCCGTGCAGCCGCTGATCAGCGACTACGCGCTGGTCTCCGGCGGGCTGGCGCCCGTGCTGATCGGGATGCTGGCACTCGCGGGGGCGTGCCTGAGTCTCGCGTACGGGCTGGCGGCCGCGGAGCCGGCGCGCACCGCGGCCACCCGTGTCCTGCTGCTGGCCGGGGCGGCGGGGCTGATGATGAGCGCGATCTTCCCCACCGACCCCGGGTCGTCGCAGATCGGCACGCTCTCCGGGGAGATCCACCGCTGGGCGGCGGCCGTGGTCTTCACCTCGCTGCCGGTCGCCGGCTGGAGCCTGGCCAGGGGCCGCGCGGCGGCGCCCGGCTGGAACGCGGTCAAGGCCCTGAGCGTGACCTCCGCACTGTCGCTGGCGTTCTACCTGGCGGCGCACCCGGCCTCCATCACCTCGCCGCTGATCGACGGCGCCGCCTACTACGGGCTGCTGGAGCGGGGGCTCGTGGTGGCCGAGATGCTGCTCATCGTGGTGATGGCGCTGGCCTTCGCCGGAAGGCGGAGCGCCGCCAGGACCGCTGGGCAGACCGCTGGGCCCGCGAGCCCCGCCGAGGCCGGGCCGCCGGAGCGCCAGGAACGGCTGGCCGCCTGACGGCATGCTTCGAGCGCCGGCGAAACGATCCCGTTCTAGCGTGACGGCATGCTCATCACCCGTCATGCCGAGGCCCGTGCCGTGCTCGACGACGCCGCGTACGTGCCGCCTCCCGTACGCCAGGACGGCGCGGAGGGGACGCTCGCCTGGCTGCGCGCCCGCGTGTCGCGCTTCAGCACCGGCGAGATCCACGCCGGGCGACGCCGCGTCCTGGTCGAGCTGCTGGCCGGGCTGGAGCCCGCCGAGCTGAGGCGGGCGGCCGCCGCCATGACCGAGGAGCGGGACGGCGACTGGCGGGGCGTCCCCACGGCCGTGCTCGCGTCCGCGCTCGGCGTCGAGGACACCGCCGCCGTACCCGCCGCGGCGTCCGGCTACCTGTCCGGTGAGCAGACCCCGCAGGCCGACGCCGCCGTCGCGCGGTTGCTCACACTGGCCGGCGTTCCCGTGATCACCCTGCTGCTGCAGGGCCACGCCGCCACGGTAGGGCTGATCGAGAACGCGCTCCGGCACGCCGGGCCCGGCGACGACCCCGAGGCGGTGCTGGACGAGACGCTCAGGCGGGACCCGCCGCTCAGGGCCACCCGCAGGCTCGACACGAGGACCGGTGAGACGGTGACGATCGATGTGGTGGCCGCCAACCGCGACTCCGACGTGTTCGCCGACGCCGAGCGGTTCGACCCCGCCCGCGGCCCGAGCCCGCACCTGACCTTCGGCTCCGGCATCCGCCCCTGCCCCGCGCCCGGCCATGCCCTCGCACTCGCCGCCGGTGTGCTCGACGCGCTGCTCGCGACATCCCGGCCGCCGCGCCCGCGATAATCGGGGTATGCGCTTCCAGATCCTCGGGCCCACCGCTGTGCTGGGCGAGGACGGCGAGCAGGTCGCGCTCGGGGGTCCCCGCGTGCGCGCCCTGCTGACCCTGCTCGCCCTGCACGCCGGCCGCATCGTCGGCGCGGAGCAACTCGTGGCCGGCATGTACGGCCCCCGGCCTCCCGAGGGCGAGGCCAACGCGCTGCAGTCGCAGGTGTCCCGGCTGCGCAGGGCGCTGGGCCGGAATCTGGTGGAGTTCCATCCGGCCGGATACCGGCTGGTGGCCGATCCGCAGGACGTCGACGCGTGCAGGTTCGAGCAGCTGGCGCGGGCGGGCGGGCAGGCCCTGGCCGGCGGCGACCCCGAGCGGGCGGCGGCGCTGCTGCGCGAGGCGCTGAACCTGTGGCGCGGCACCCCGCTCGCCGACGCTCCGCACGCGGTGGCCGCCGCGACGGCGCTGGAGGAGCTGCGCCTGTCGGCCACGGAAGACCGGGTGCAGGCCGACCTCGACCTGGGCAGGCATCGCGAGCTGGTCGCCGAGCTGAGCCGGCTCGCCGCCGCCCACCCGCTGCGCGAGCGGCTGCGGGCCCAGCTCATGCGCGCGCTCTACGGCAGCGGCCGCCAGGCGGAGGCGCTGGCCGCCTACGACGAGGCCAGGAAGTTGCTGGACGACGAGCTGGGCGTCGAGCCGGGAGCCGAGCTGGCCGCCGCGCATCTGGCCGTGCTCAGGGCCGACCCGGCGCTCGGGGCCTCGGCCGCCCCCGCGGCCGGGCAGAGCTCGCGGCAGGGGCTGCGCGCCCAGCTCACCAGCTTCGTCGGCCGCGCCGACGAGCTCCGGCAGGTGGCGGCGAGACTACGCGAGCACCGGCTCGTCACGCTGATCGGGCCGGGCGGCGCGGGCAAGACGCGCCTCGCGATCGAGGTGGCCGGCCAGGAGGCGGGAGACGTGTGCTTCGTGCCGCTCGCGCAGGTCTCCGACGGGGCCGACGTTCCGGCGGCCGTCCTCGCCGCGCTCGACATCCGCGACGCCGTGACGCACGCCTCCGACCGTCCCGCCGTGGACCCCGCCGCCAGGCTCGTCACCGCGCTGGCCGGCCGCAGGCTGCTGCTGGTCCTCGACAACTGCGAGCACCTCATCGCGGCCGCCGCCGAGCTGACGGACCTGCTGCTGGCCTCCGCCCCCTCGCTGCGGGTGCTGGTGACCGGGCGGGAGGCGCTCGGCATCACCGGCGAGTCGATCCTGCCGGTCGCGCCGCTGCGGTTGCCTCCGCCGGAATCGGGCGACCCGCTCAGCTATCCCGCCGTCCGGCTGTTCGCCGACCGCGCCGCCGCCGTGGCGCCCGGCTTCGCCGTCGACGCGGGCAACGCCGCCCAGGTGGCGAGCATCTGCCGGGCTCTCGACGGGTTACCGCTGGCCATTGAGCTGGCCGCGGCGCGGCTGCGCACACTCCCGCTGGCCGACATCGCCGCGCGGCTCGACGACCGGTTCCGGCTGCTGACCCGGGGCAGCCGCACGGCGCTGCCCCGGCACCAGACGCTGCGCGCGGTCGTCGCGTGGAGCTGGGACCTGCTCGACGAGGACGAGCAGCGGCTGGCCAGGAGACTGACCGTGTTCGTGGGCGGCGCGCGGCCCGCGGCGGCCGAGCGGGTGTGCGGGCTGCCGGAGGAGGTGCTGTTCTCGCTCGCGGAGAAGTCGCTGGTGCAGGTGGTCGACGGGCGCTACCGCATGCTCGACACGATCCGGGCGTACTGCGCCGAGAGGCTGGCCGAGTCCGGCGAGGTCGAGGCGATCCGCGACGCGCACGCCGGCTACTGCCTCGACCTCGTCATGGAGGCCGACCCGTGGCTGCGCACGAGCGAGCAGCTGGAGTGGCTTGCCAAGCTCGACGAGGAGAGCGACGACGTCAACGCCGCCGTGCGCTGGACCACCGAGGCAGGGCGGCTGGAGGTCGCGTTGCGGCTGCTGGCCCACAGCGCCTGCTACTGGTGGATGCGCGGTCACCGCGCCACCAGCGCCGACCTGGCCGCCGGGCTGCTGGCGGCGCTCGGCCCGCGGCGCCCGCCCGACCTGGACGAGGAATACGTCATGTGCGTGCTCGTCACGGCCTGGGCGGGAGGCGCGGACGACGAGCTGCGCGAGCGGATGGCCGAGGTGCGCCGGCTGGTGCGCTGGGACCACATGCCGGTGCGGGTCGAGTTCATGATGTTGCTGCTGTCCATGTTCACCGGGCCTCCCGGCGACTTCCAGGATGCCTTCGACGAGATCAGACGGATCGTGCGGGACCTGCCGCCCTGGCAGCAGGCGCTGTCCTACGGCGGCGCCGCCTTCGTCCTGCAGGCCCTCGACAGGCCCGAGGAGGCGCTGGCCCACTTCGAGCAGAGCCTGGCCTCGTTCAAGGCCATCGGCGAGCGCTGGGGCATGACGCTCGTGTTGTCCGGGCTCTGCGAGTTCCACTACGAGCGCGGCGACTACGACACCGCGTACACGCTGGCCGACGAGTCCCTGGCGATGGCGCGCGAGCTGGGCGCCACGACCGAGATCGCCGAGGGCCTGTGCCGCCGCGGCGACGCGCTGATCTGCAGGCAGGCCACGGACTCCGCGCAGGCCGACTACGTGCTCGCGGCCGATCTGTCGCGCAGGAACGGTTCCATGGAGACCCTCGCGTGGGCGCACCTGGGCCTCGGCGAGGTGGCGCTGCGCCGCGGCGACCTCGACGAGGCGCAGGCGCTGCTCACCCAGGCGCGGGCCGAATGCCCCGACGGCTGGTACAGCGCCGAGGCCACCCGCATGCGCATCGCGGCCGGGCTGAGCGAGATCAGCCGGTTGGTCAGCGAGCGGTAGGCCGGCCGTCAGCCGCTTCCGCGACCGTGAGCGGCATGACGAACAAATGGGCCGCGCTGGCGATCGCCTGCCTGGCCACACTCCTGCTCTCCCTCGACCTGACCGTCCTGCACCTGGCGCTTCCGCGCCTGGTGGCCGACCTGGGCGCCACATCCACGCAGTTGTTGTGGATCGGCGACATGTACGGCTTCGCGCTGGCCGGCCTGCTCGTCACCATGGGCAACCTCGGCGACCGCATCGGCCGCAAGCGCCTGCTGCTGATCGGCGCGGCCGCGTTCGGCGCCGCCTCCGTGGTCACCGCGTACGCCCCCACCCCCGAGCTGCTGATCGCGGCCAGGGCGCTGCTGGGCGTCGCCGGGGCGACGATCATGCCGTCCACGCTGTCGATCATCCGCAACGTGTTCACCGAGCCCGGCGAGCGGACCGCGGCCATCGGCGTCTGGAGCGGGATGAGCGCCGCGGGCTTCGCGATCGGCCCGGTCGTCGGCGGCGTGCTGCTCGACCACTTCTGGTGGGGCTCGGTGTTCCTGATCAACGTACCGATCATGCTGCTGGTGCTGGTGGGCGGCGCCCTGGTGCTGCCCGAGTCGCGCAACCCGGACGCGGGCCGGCTCGACCTGCCCAGCGTCGTCCTGTCCTTCAGCGGCGTCGTGACGGCCATCTACGCCGTCAAGGAGGCCGCGAACAAGGGGCTCGGCCACGCCGACGTGGCGGCCGCGGGCGTGGCCGGGGTGCTGCTGCTGGCGGTGTTCGTGTGGCGGCAGACGCGGCTGGCCGAACCGCTGATCGACGTGCGGCTCTTCCGCAGGAGGGCGTTCAGCGCGTCCATCGCCACGAACCTGCTGGCGATCTTCGCGATGTCGGCGATGATGCTGATGTTCGCGTGGTACCTGCAGCTCGTGCTCGGCTGGTCGCCGCTGCAGGCGGGGCTGGCCCAGCTGCCCGGCGGCCTGGCGGGCGCCGTCGGCGGGGTGCTGGCCGCCAAGCTGATCAACCTTATCGGCCGCAACGGCGTGGTCGCGCTCGGCCTGGCCATGAACGCGGGCTCGTTCCTCTACTACGCCACCCTCGGCACCGAGCTGAACTACCTCACCCTGCTGCCCGTCATGGTGATCGGCGGCATGGGCGTCGGGTTCGCGTTCACGGTGAACAACGACAACGTGCTGGCCACCGCGCCCAGGAGCCGGGCGGGGGCGGCGTCGGCGGTGTCGGAGACGGCGTTCGAGCTGGGCGGGGCGCTCGGCATCGCGATCCTGGGCACGGTGCTGACCAGCGCCTACCGGGCGAACCTGGAACTGCCCGCCGGGGTGGACGGCGCGGCCGCGCGGGAGTCGATCGCCGGGGCGATGCAAACGGCCGCCGGCCTGCCCGCCGGCCAGGCGGGCCAGCTCGTGCGCGCCGCGCAGGAGGCGTTCCTTGCGGGTGTGCATGTGACGTCGCTGGTCACGGCGGCGCTGCTGGCCGTGGTCGCGGGGCTGGCGCTGGCAGGGCTGCGCGGGGTTCCGAAGGAGATCCCGGAGGAGCTCCTCACCAGCCGGACGTGAGGCGTTCAGGGGATGGGGTTGGTGGGGCAGGGGCGGGTGTAGGTCGGGGAGAGGCTGTCGAGGCGGGCGCCGATCGTACGGGCCACCCGCTCGATGGTCTGGACGCCCGCGCCGTGGCCGGGTTGCTGGTCGGTCTGGACCGACAGCAGCAGGTCGCGGCCTGGGCCCTGGATGCGGCCGTAGCTGGTGACGGCCCACGTGTTGTGGATGAACGGGCGCGGGGTCCAGCCGTTCTTCAGTGCCACCCGGTCACCGGGCCGGGCCGCGGCGCTGACGCCCCACGCCTGCATCTTGTGCACCCGGCTCATCAGCCCCAGCAACAGCCGGCGGTCGGAGGCGCGCAGCCCTTTGCCGCCGCCGACCAGGACGTCCAGCAGGCGGATGCGGTCGGCGGGGCTGGTGGTGGTGCCGCCCCAGTAGATGCCGGGCCCCGGTGTGGTCTCCCGCATCCCCATTCGCCGGTAGAAGGTGCTCATGACGCCGCCCCCGCCGACCCGCGACCAGAGCGCGTCCGCCGCCTTGTTGTCGCTCTCCGTGATCATGCGTTCCGCCAGGTCGCGGTCTCCCTCGGTGAGGCCGCTCGCGTGGCGGCGCTGGAGCAGCGCGGCGAGGATGTCCACCTTGGCGCCGCTGGCGGTGATGAGGTCGTGCCGGTGCTCCCCCTGGCCGAGGGTGACCCCGCTGACCAGGTCGTGCGCGCCGTACACGATGCGGCCTGGGCGGGTGCGCAGGTAGCGGGAGAGGTCGTGTTCGAGGCGCTGGCGGGCCGCGCGCGCGGCTCGTTTGTCAGGAAATTTCATAACGCACCGCGCCACCTTGACCGGCGCCTTGGCGGTGGCCCGCACCGCGACGGGCACGGTCGGCGCCCGCTCGGGGCCGCACGCCGCCACGAGCGCCAGGCCCACCCAGGCCGCCCACTTTGCACGCATGCGCAACCCCCGTCGCGTTATCAGGGGTTACGGGATTCATGCCCGATTTGGCGGCTTCATCCCTCGCATGCGGTTCTTTCCTGGACAGACCTTCAGCACCTCCTTGCCGAGCGGTCAGAGATGCCTCTCCAGGAAGGCGGCCGTCGCGTCCACGGCCTGGGTGACGTACGGCTCCTGGTCATAGAGGTCGGTGTGCTGCTTGGCGTCCACCCAGACGAGCTCCTTCGGCTCGTCGAGCCGTTTGTACGCCTCCTCGGCACCCTCCGGCGAGCAGAACCGGTCGACGACCCCGTGCACGATCAGCGCCGGTTTCGGGGACAGGAAGTCGGCCCCCATCATGTTGTCCATCGTGATCAGCTCGCGCACGCTCGCCCTGGTCACCTCGTTCGTCCAGTGGGGCGAGGCGCCGCGCTCGGAGCCGTAGTAGGCGTACGGCTCGTCGCCCGGCATCGCGGCCTCGGCGCTCTCGGCGACGGCGGGCATGTACGCGACGGGCCCGCCCTGGTCCTGCTGCTCCAGCACCTCCGTGAGCGAGCCCAGCACGGCCGGGTAGTCCATGCCCGTCCGCATGGCGTAGGGGTTGTTGTACGCCCCGGCGATGCCAGCGAAAATCCGCACCCGGGGATCGAAAGCAGCAAATTTCAGGGCATATCCGCCGCCCAGGCAGATCCCCACCACCCCGATCCGCTCCGGGTCCACCTCCGGCCGCGACCGCACCATCGACACCGCCGCCCGCAGGTCGTGCAGCTTGCCCTGCGGATCCTCGTGCCGGCGCGGCTCCCCGCCGGACTCGCCCCAGTTGCGGTGGTCGAAGGACAGCGTGACGTAGCCCCGCTCCGCCAGCCGGGCCGCGTACAGCCCGGTGACCTGGTCGCGCACCCCGGTGAACGGACCCGTGAACACCAGCCCGGGACGCGGCCCTCCGCCCTCCGGCACCCGCAGGTCACCGACCAGGGTGAGGCCGTCCACGACGAATTGTGCTCTCATACGCCCAAGTCTGCGCTATGAGTCGAACCCCAGCCCCATCCGGTCGAGCGCCCGCAACCACAGGTTGCGCCTGCCCTCGTGCTGGTCGGCCCGCGCGATCGACCACCGGGTGAACTGGATCACCCCCGACCGCACCGGCTCGGGCGGGAACGGGATCGGCTTCTCCTTCACCATCCGCAGCTCGGTGCGCTCGGTGCGCTCGCCCGACAGCAGGTCGAGCATGACGTTCGCGCCGAACCTGGTGGCGCCGACCCCCATGCCGGTGAAGCCGGCCGCGTAGGCCAGCCGGCCTCCGTGGGCCTGCCCGTAGAAGGCGCTGAACCGGCTGCACGTGTCGATCACGCCGCCCCACCGGTGGCTGAACCGCACGTTCGCGAGCTGCGGGAACGTTGCGTAGAAGTGTTCGGCGAGCTTGACGAACGTCGCGTCGCGCTGGTCGTACTCCTGCTTGACCAGGCCGCCGTTGTAGTAGACGGCGTCGTAGCCGCCCCACAGGATGCGGTTGTCGTCGGTCAGCCGGTAGTAGTGGAACTGGTTGCCCGAGTCGCCGACGCCCTGCCGGTTGCTCCAGCCCACCTCGGCCAGCTGGGCCGCCGTCAGCGGCTCGGTCATCAGCACGTAGTCGTAGACCGGCACCACGAAGTGCCGCAACCGCCGCAGCAGCGGCGGGAACACGCCGGTGCCCAGGGCCACGTGGCGCGCGGCCGCCGTGCCGTACGGCGTGCGCAGGGTGATCGTGGTGCCGTCGTCGTGCAGCGAGCGCACCGGGCTGCGCTCGTGGACGCGTACACCGAGCCGCAGGCACGCGTCCCGCAGCCCCCACGCCAGCCGCGCGGGGTCGACCATGGCGCAACCGCTGCGCTCCCACAGCCCGCCCAGGTAGGTCGGCGAGTCGAGCTCGGCCCGCACCTGATCCCGGTCGAGCGGCACGTAGTCGAGGCCCAGCTCGTCGATCAGCTCGAGGTGCTCGTTCAGCCCGTCGAGCTGCCACGGCTCGGTGGCCACGTGCAGCTCGCCGGTGCGCTCGAACGAGCAGTCGATGCGGTAGCGCCACAGTGTGCGCTCGATCTCGTCGAGGTTGGCCACGCCCATGCGCTCCAGCCGGTCGATCTCCTCGGGCCACCGTTCGAGCCCGTTGGCCAGGCCGTGGGTGAGCGTGGCCATGCAGAACCCGCCGTTGCGGCCGGAGGCCGCCCAGCCGATCCTGCGCCCTTCGAGCAGGACGACGTCCAGCGACGGGTCGCGTTCTTTGGCCATCAGGGCCGTCCACAGGCCGGAGAAGCCGCCGCCGACGACGACCAGGTCGGCGCTGCTGTGGCCGGCCAGCCGCGGGGCCGGCTCGGGTCGGGCCGGGCTGTCCAGCCAGTACGGCCCGCGCTCCGCGTCAGCCAGCGCCTTCAGCGGATCCACACTCCCACATCCCTACGATCGAGCCGTGAGGCCGAAGGGTCAGGCGCGCCGCCTGGCCACCACCGCGTTGGCCACGGCGATCAGCACCCCGACGCCGAAGATCAGCGTACCCATGACGTTGACCTGTGGCGGGATGCCGGTCTTCACCGCGCCGACGATCCACAGCGGGAAGGTGACGGTCGAGCCGTTGACGAAGCTCGTCACCACGTAGTCGTCGATCGACAGCGCGAACGACAACATCGCGCCCGCCGTCACCGCGGGCATGATCGACGGCAGCGTCACCTGCCGGAACGTCCCCCAGGCGGTGGCACCGAGGTCTCTGGCGGCCTCCTCCAGCGACGGGTCGAGCGTGACGATCCGCGCCCGCACGGTCACCACCACGAAGGACAACGAGAACAGCACGTGCGAGACGATGATCGTGTTCGCGTCGCGCGGCACGTTGCCCGAGACGAACAACGACAGCAGCGACGCCCCCATGACCAGCTCGGGCGTGGAGATGGCGGCGAAGACCAGGAAGTTCGTGACGCCCTTGCCGTGGAAGCGGTGGCGGCCGAGCGCGAGCCCGAGCATGGTGCCGAGCACGACCGTGATGACGGTGCTGACCAGGGCGATGACCAGGGAGTTGCGCAGCGCCACGGTCAGATCGGAGATCTCGAACAGCTCGGCGTACCACCTGAGGGTGAAGCCCTGCCAGCTGGTGTTGGACTTGCTCTGCTTGTCGTTGAACCCGAACAGGATCATCACGGCGATCGGCGCCGACAGCCACACGATGACGAGCCACGTGTACGCGTGCAGCAGCCGGTCCCCGAGCCTGCCCCGCTCGCCGCTCCTCATCGGGCCGCCGCCTCGAGCACGTTCTCCGTACCGAGGGCCCTGGCGTAGGCGAAGATCCCCACCAGCAGGACCGCCATCAGCGTGAACGACAGCGCGGCGGCGGTCGGGTAGTTGAGGTTCACCAGATATTCGGTCTGGATGTTGTTGCCGATCATGGTGTTGCCCGTGCCGCCCAGGATCTGCGCGTTGATCGGGTCGGCCGTGGCCGGCACGAACGTCATGAGCACCCCGGCGAACACCCCGGGCAAGGACAGCGGCAGCACGACCCGGCGGAAGGCGCCCGCCCGCGTCGCGTACAGGTCCTGGGCCGCCTCCACCACCCGCGGGTCCACCCGCTCCAGCGCCACGTAGATGGGCAGGATCATGAACGGCAGGAAGTTGTAGGTCAGCCCGCCCACCACGGCGAGCGTCGTCGCGAGCACGTGGAAGCCCTCGGGCAGCAGCCCCCAGTCCTTCAGCGTGCCGAAGAGGATGCCGTTGTCGGCCAGCAGGAAGTTCCACGAGATCGTCCGCAGCACGAACGACACGAAGAACGGCAGCAGCAGGAGGAAGAGGTACACGGACTTGCGGGTGCCGCCCCTGAAGGCGATCCAGTAGGCCACGGGATAGCCGATCAGCAGCATGGCCACAGTCGCGAGCCCGCCGTACACCAGCGAGCGGAGCAGCTGGGTGCTGTACCTGCCGAGCGCGTCCCCGTAGGTGGAGACGTTGAAGGTCATGGCGTAGCCGTCATAGGCGTTGCCGGTCTGCAGCGAGACCGACGCCATCGCGACCATGGGCACGACCAGGAAGATGGCCAGCCACATCCAGCTCGGCAGCGCGAGGAGGTAGGGGGTGAGCCGCCGCATCGTCACGCTCTCCCGGGTCCGGCGGCGCACGGCAGGTGACGGGTCATCGTGCCTACGCCTGGGTGATCGACTGGAAGATCGGGTTGAACACCTGCTCCTGCTGGGTGGTCAGGGTGGTGTACGTGCGCAGCTTGGCGTAGTCGGCTTCGCTCGGGAACATGAGCGGGCTGTCGACCATGTCGTTGAGCGCCTTCTTGTCCTTGCCCTCGGCCGTCTTGGCCCGCTGTCTGAACAGGTCCTGGACGGCCGGGACGGGCGTGACGAACTGGATGAACTCATCGAGTTCGGCGGCCACGGCGGGCTGGTAGAGGTAGTCCATCAGCATGAGCGCGTCGAGGGGGTTGGCCGCGCCCTTGGGGATGAGCATGTTGTCGGTCCAGATCGTGCCGCCCTCCTCGGGCACCACGAAGGCGACGGGCTCGCCGGCGAGCTGGCGCTGGAAGACGTCGCCCGACCAGGCCATGGTCACCCAGACATCGCCCTTCGCCACGGCATCGATATACCCTTGATCATAATATTTCCGCACAAGTCCGGCATCGCGCTGTGCCTTGAGCTTCTCCCCGGCCTTCTTCCAGTCCGCCTCCGTCGACTTCTCCGGGTCGACGCCCACCGCGAACATGCCGAAGTTGCCGATCTCCTGAGCGTCGTTCATCATCCCGATCCGCCCCTTGTACCGGGGATCGAACAACGCCTCGATGCTGGTGATCTCCTCTTTGACATGGTCGGTGTTGTACGCGATCCCGGTCACGCCCGACGCGTACGGGATCGTGAACTTGTTGCCCGGGTCGTAGGAGCGCTCCTTGAACTTCTGGCCCGCGTTGGCCTGGAAGTTCGGCAGCCGCGCGTGGTCGAGCGGCACCGCGTAGCCGAGCTGCAGCATGTGCTGGAGCTGGACGCCGTTGGTCATGACGACGATGTCGTAGCCCAGCGACTGGCCGGCGCGCAGCACGGGATCGGCCTTGCCGAAGAACTCGGCGTTCTCCTGGATGACCTCCTTGTACTCGTACGCGATGCCGGTGTCCTTCGTGAACCGCTCGAGCGGGCCCTTGTCCTCCGGCATGTACTCCGGCCAGTTGGCGAAGACGACCTTGCCGTTCTTGGTCTGCTTCGCCCAGAAGTCCTGGACGGCGTCCGCCTTGGGCGGTGCGACCTTCTGCCCCTGCACGCCGCAGGCGGCGAGGGCGAGCCCGGCGGCCGAGTAGCCGGCGAGCCGGAAGACGTCACGTCTGGTGCGGGATGAGCGCAGTGGGGGGTGCATGAGGCGCTGTCAACTTCCAATCACGTACGAGTGCTGCGCCCGCCACGACAGCCAGACGGAGTCTCCCCGCTCCGCCGTCGCCACCGCGTCATGCGCGTTCTGCTGGAAAACGGTGATGTCCGTCCCGTCCGCGAGGCTCACGGAATAGCTGGTGTAGGTGCCCAGGTAGACGACCTCGGCGACGGTCCCGCGCACCCCGCTCACCTCCGGCCCCGGGTCCTCCGCCCCGATGGTGATCTTCTCGGGGCGTACGGTCACCGTCACCTCGCCGTCGTGACCGGGCACCAGCACCCGGCCGCCGCCGACCTCCACCTCGCCGCCGGTCGCGGTGCCCGCGAGCAGGTTGGAGGTGCCGATGAAGCCCGCGACGAACGCGGTCGCGGGTCGTTCGTAGATCTCGCGCGGCCTGGCGAGCTGCTCGACCAGGCCGTCGTTCATGACGGCGATGCGGTCGCTCATGGTCAGCGCCTCGTTCTGGTCGTGCGTCACGTACACGAACGTGATGCCGACCTCGCGCTGGATGCGCTTGAGCTCGATCTGCATGGCCTGGCGTAATTTAAGGTCGAGCGCGCCGAGCGGCTCGTCGAGCAGCAGCGCCCGCGGCCGGTTGACCAGGGCCCTGGCCAGCGCCACGCGCTGCTGCTGGCCACCGGACATCTCGCGCGGCCGGCGTTTCTCCCTGCCGGCCAGGTCGACGATCTCCAGCATCTCGCCGACTCGCAGCCTGATCTCCTCCTGCGGCGTCCTGCGCTGTTTCAGGCCGAACGCCACGTTGTCCCAGACGCTCATGTGCGGGAAGAGCGCGTAGGACTGGAAGACCATGTTGACGTCGCGCTTGTTCGGCGGGACGTCCGTGACGTCCTTGCCGTGCAGCTTCACCAGGCCCTTCGTGGGCGCCTCGAACCCGGCGACCATCCTCATGGTCGTGGTCTTGCCGCAGCCGGACGGGCCGAGGAGGGAGAAGAACTCCCCCTCGGCGATGTCCAGCGTCACGCCTTTGACCGCCTGGACGACCTCGCCATGCGAGAGGTACTCCTTGACGACGTCCTCTAGCTCGATTGCCGATAGCCCGGTCATGTCCAGGTTTCGCCCCTGCTGCTATTCGCCGATGTAGTGCATGACGTGCTTGACCCTGGTGTAGTCGTGCAGGCCGAACACCGACAGATCCTTGCCGTATCCGGAATGCTTGAAGCCGCCGTGCGGCATCTCCGAGATGAACGGGATGTGCGTGTTCACCCAGACCGTGCCGAAGTCCAGCCGGTTGGACATCCGCATGGCACGGCCGTGGTCGGAGGTCCAGACAGAGCCGCTCAGGCCATATCTGACGTCGTTGGCCTTGGCCAGCGCGTCGGCCTCGTCGGTGAACGTCTGCACGGTGATCACGGGGCCGAAGACCTCGTTCTGCACGATCTCGTCGTCCTGCCTGAGCCCGTCGACGACCGTGGGGGCGAAGAAGTAGCCCTTGTCGCCGACGCGCTTGCCGCCGGTGAGGATCGTGGCGTGCGCGGGGAGCCTGTCGATGAAGCCCTGCACCCTGGCCAGCTGGTTCTCGTTGTTGAGCGGCCCGTACAGCGCGTCCTCGGTGTCCAGGTCGCCGGTCACGGTGCCGGCGGCGGCCTCGCTCAGCGCGGCCACGAACGCGTCGTGCACGCTCTCCTGCACCAGCACCCGGCAGGCGGCGGTGCAGTCCTGGCCGGCGTTGTAGAGGCCGGCCTCGGCGATGCCGGCGGCGGCCGCGCGCAGGTCCTTCACGTCCTCGAAGACCACGACCGGCGCCTTGCCGCCGAGCTCCAGATGCACCCGCTTGAGGTCGTCGGCGGCGCTCCTGGCCACCGACATGCCCGCGCCGACCGAGCCGGTGATGGCCACCATCGAGGCGGCCGGATGGCTCACCACGAGGGCGCCCGTCTCGCGGTCGCCGGTGACGACGTTGAAGACGCCTGCGGGCAGCACCGAGCCGAGGATCTCGGCGAGCTTGAGCGTGGCGACCGGGGTGGTGTCGGACGGCTTGAGCACGACCGTGTTGCCGGCCGCGAGCGCGGGGGCGATCTTCCAGACCGCCATCATCACCGGATAGTTCCACGGCGTGACCTGCCCGACCACGCCGATCGGCTCGTGCCTGATGACGCTGGTGTGCTCGGCGAGGAACTCACCGGCCGTGGGGCCCTCCAGCGTGCGGGCCGCGCCCGCGAAGAACCGGAAGTGGTCGGCGGCGACCGGGGTCTCGTCCTCGGCCATGCGGGCGCGCGGCTTGCCGGTGTCGCGGCACTCGGCCTCGTTGATCTCGTCGGCCCGCGCCTCGATCGCGTCGGCGACCTTCAGCAGCAGGTTGGCCCGGTCACCCGGGGTGGTCCTGCCCCACGACTCGAACGCGGCGGCCGCGGCGGCGAACGCCGCGTCGACGTCGTCCTGCCCGGAGACCGGGGCCTGAACGTAGGCCTCGCCCGTGCACGGGTCGATGATGTCGGAGAACCGGCCGCTCTTGGCGTCCACGAGCTCGCCGTTGACATAGTTCTGCAGACGGGTCGTCATGCGCCCTCCTTCGTCGGTCGCCAGACCCAGGTGCTCTGTCTATGGATGACCTCGGCAAGCTCGGTCATGAAAGACCTCCTCGTGAGGTGGCTGAGCTGCCCGCGACTCTTACAGAGCGGTCGCAGCGAAACAAGGGATTTCGTGGTGAATATATCAAATTGCTACGAATTCGCTTGACAGTCGACCGGGAACTGACACCATGTCGCACCAGGACGGCATCCCAGCGGGAACGCCCCCGCCATGCCGGACCGCTAGGAGGAACCACATCCGATGACCACGCCGCCGCGCGTACGCCGCTCCGCTTCCCGCTCAGGGCCCGTGGTGCTCGACGACCTGTCCAAGCAGATCATCGAGCAGTTGCAGGCCGACGGGCGCATGCCGTACGCGGCGATCGGGAAGGCGGTCGGGCTCTCCGAGGCGGCGGTGCGCCAGCGCGTCCAGCGGCTGCAGGACGCCGGCGTCATGCAGATCGTCGCCGTCACCGACCCTCTCACCCTGGGCTTTCCCCGCCAGGCCATGATCGGTGTCACCTGCGAGGGCGACCTGGAGTCGGTGGCCGACGAGCTCGCGGCGATCGAGGAGATCGACTACGTGGTGCTCACGGCCGGTTCGTTCGACGTGATCGTGGAGGTCGTGTGCGAGGGCGACGGGCACCTGCTGGAGATCCTCAGCAAGATCCGCGCCATCCCCGCCGTACGCGCCACCGAATCGTTCGTCTACCTGAAACTACGCAAGCAGACCTACTCCTGGGGCACCCGCTGACCGACCCGGCGGCGGGCTCCCGCGGGGCTCACCCGAAGACCTGCTCCGCACAGTCGGCCGTGAGCGCCCGCTGGAACCACTCCTCCAGCACCGCCGTGTCCATGCACGACGTGATCCGCTCCCGCACCTCCGCAGACACCTCGATGCCCCGCGCCTCAAGGAGCATCTGCAGCATCTTCGCCCCCTCTTCCGCCTGGCCTTTGGCCTGGCCTTTGGCGAGGAGGCTCTCGGCGAACTCCCCCTGGTACGGATGTGTCAGCATAGCCATAAGGTTCCCCCATTCCTTCTGGGCGACGCCAGTCAGAGAGACGTAGATGTACTGACCGTATCGCCCGGCCAGCTTCTGATCGATTTTGCTGAGGGCCGCGTCCAACGTGCTCAGGATTTCTTTGATCAACGGGTCCTGGGACTTGGTGACGGCGGAGATGACGGCCAGACCGATGTTGCCCAGCGCCTCGGCCACGTCGGTGATGAGCGGGGTGTTGTCGGGCCCGATCACCAGTGGATTGAGCACGAGTCCCGGATGGCCGGTCTCTATGGGCTTGGCCGCCCAGCGTGCTATCTGGCGATCGGGGCAGATGACGGTCAGGACGACCCGGCACTTCTCACGCGCCCGGAAGTTGGCGATGTATTCCAGCCACGAATAGTGCTTGTCGTCGTCCTGGCCACGCTGCGTCTCGATGATGACGCCGAGCTTGTCGCCATCCTCGCCGTAGAGGAGGGCGCCATCGGCCCGGCAGACCGCAGGAACGGCTTCGGACAGGTCGGGCGAGGCCAGCCTGGCCTCGCCCGTCTCGGGTATCCGTAGATCGAACAGCGCGCGCAGCCCCTGCGCGGTGTGCCCGAGATCGAGGGTGACGAGCTTGGTCAGCCCTTCGTGTTGGGGAGTGATCACGGGCACGACATTACTATATGTGTTCTAAATATTACCGAGAGTTGACGAGATGGATCGTGGCGATCTCCCAGGGCTTCAGTGGCAGGCGGAGGGTGCCGTCCGTGACCGGGAGGGGGTCGCCGGGGCGGCCGCGCAGGTCGGCGTGCGTGGCCTCGGTGAAGTCGCCGATGATCACGGCCTCCGTGTCCCCGGGCGTGAGGGCGACCACCCGCAGTTCGTGCCGGCCGTCCCGGTCGCGCAGGGAGGTCATCGTCACGCCCTTGCCCGTCACCGTCAGGCCCGCCGCCGGTGCGGGCAGGGGGAGGTCGCGCGCGCCCTGGCCGGGCGCCACCAGCAGGTCGTGGCGGAAGGCCTCCGCGTGGGGCACGACCTCTTCCCACGACTCGTGGTACGGCATCAGCGCCAGGCTCACCTTGCGCACCCCGCGCGACTGCGCCGCAGGGGTCGGAAGCTGAGGGCCCGCCGGTTCGGGGCGGAGGGGGTTGCGGTTGCGTGACAGGTAGCCGACCGAACGCAGCAGGGTGAGGGCCAGCTCGGAGCCGTCCACGACCTCATATTCCGTCACGTGTTCCAGCAGCGCCGCCACGCCGCCCGCGGCCACCCAGGAGGAGGCGGGGAAGGTGGGCAGCGGGGTCTCGCCGCAGCCTCCCTCCGAGGTCAGCGCGCGGGTGGTCACCGCGAACTGCCCTTCCGCGTACGACTCCGTGGCCCGCTCCGGTAGCGGCACGTGCAGGCGCACCCGGTGGTCGGCGCAGCGGTTGTCGAACTCGACGTCGAGCCGGACGAAGGGCTCGCCCGCGCGCAGTTCGACGCGGGTGGTGACGACGACGTCCTCGGCAGCGGGCGTCCGCGCGATGGCGGGGAGCTCCGGGGCGCCGTCGATGGCGCCGCCGGCAGCCGGCCACCGGTATGTGCGGCGCACGTCCACCATGGCCACCAGTGGGCCTGAGGCGATCAGCTCGGTCTCGACCGACACCGGCTCGTCCACGATCAGGTCGGCCGGAGGGGGCGCGTAGTTGTAGGTGTCGCCGACGTCCCCGCCGTCCACGATACGGCCGGCGCCCGTGACCGTCGTGCCGTCCTGGCCGACCAGCGTGAGCGTGCCGTCGCGGGCGATCGTGACGCGCAGCAGGCCGTTGTCCAGCACCTCCTCGTCGCCGCGCACCGGCAGGGTGGCCGAGTCGGAGCTGAGCCAGCAGGACGGGTCGTGCTCGGAGGGCAGGCTGCTCTCCCGCGCGGGCGGGCCGAACACCTGCTCGCGCAGCGCGGGCCGGACGCTCGTGTGGCCCAGCGGCGGGACCTCCACCAGGGCCGCGACCGTGCGCCGGGGCTCGGCGACGATGCGGACCCGCGTCACGCCGTCGAGTGCGCCGCGCAGGTCGTCGACGTCGAAGACCTCCTGCGTCTCGCGGGCCACTGTGAACGTCAGCGTGCCGTCCTCGACCGACCAGGACGTGATGTGCTGGCCGTACAGCTCGGTGCCGTGGACGAAGCTCAGCGCGGTGGCCGGGTCCATCTCGTCGTCCAGGAGCAGCGTGGCCGCGTGTTCCAGCGGCTGGACGGGCACGGCCGCGCCCGAGGGGTCCACCAGCGGGTGGTGGCCGGCCACGTCCACCACGACCACGCCCCGCCTGGGGGCGGGCGTCGGGTTGACGACGAGCACGCCGTCGGACGGCACCACGCCGGCCAGCCGGGCGGTCACCATGTCGCGCACGGCCTGCCCGAGGTGCTCGGCCTCGGCGATGCGCGCGGCGACCTGCTGGGCGGTGTCGTCGACGCCGCATCCGGTCACGGAGTCGTGACCGCTGGCGTCCACCAGCCGCCACCAGGCCATGTCGAGGAAACGCCCGGGCCACTCCTCGCCCCAGAGCGTGGCCAGCGGCTCGGCGTAGCGCTCGACCATCCGCTCGGCGCGGCCCATGGCCTGCTTGACGTGGGCGCGGACGGAGATCACGCCGGGCAGGATGTTGGCGCGCGCGTGCGAGCGCAGCTCGCCGCGCACCTCGGGCAGGCCGTCCACCTCACCCGAATAAGCCCCTATATATCCGGACAAGGTGTCCATGCGGGCGCCGATCGCCGCCACCATCTCCGGCAACCCTCGCACGGGCGCGGAGTGGTCGGTGCCGTACATCGCCAGCAGCGAGCCCTCGGGCCCGTGCCACTCGCGCATCGTCCTCGAGAACGCGGCCGCCCGTTCCTTCAGTCCCGCCGGGTCGTGGAACAGATGGGCCCCGTTGCCGTAGCCGCCGGCGGGCAGGTACTGCGTGCGCAGCGCCGTGCCGTCGGGCGCGACCCAGGCGAAGGCGTCGGTGGTCACCGAGGACGGCACCCCGCGGTAGACGCAGGCGTGCAGCAGCCCCGCCCGGCGCAGGATCTGCGGCATCTGCGCCGCGTGCCCGAACATGTCGGGCAGGTAGCCGACCGGCATGGCCCCGCCGAGCTTGTCGGCCCTGGCCATGCCGAGTTCGAGGTTGCGGACGATGTTCTCCCCCGAGCACAGGAACTCGTCGAGCAGGATCTGCCACGGCCCCACCGCCAGGCGCCCCGACTCGACCAGCGCGGCCACCCGGTCGCGGTTCTCCGGGCGCACCTCCAGGTAGTCGTCCACGCAGGCGAGCTGCCCGTCGAGGGTGAAGTGGTAGGCGGGCTCGCGCTCCATCGTGTCGAGCACCTCGTCGAGCAGCGCCACGAGGCGCAGCCTGAAGCGCTGGAACGGTTCGTACCACTCCCGGTCCCAGTGCGTGTGCGGTACGACCACGATCTCCGTGCTCACGCTGCCTCCCCTCCCATG
Organism: Nonomuraea sp. B5E05; assembly: GCF_039880665.1. Classification (NCBI taxonomy): domain Bacteria; kingdom Bacillati; phylum Actinomycetota; class Actinomycetes; order Streptosporangiales; family Streptosporangiaceae; genus Nonomuraea; species Nonomuraea sp. B5E05. The sequence continues at coordinate 158,011 of NZ_JBDPMJ010000019.1, read as the reverse complement.
GGCAGTCCATGTTGTACGGCGTAGCGGGCGGCGATCCGCTGGGCCGTCACGATGTCCTCGAGCGCGCCGCCCGCGTCGGTGAGCGGCGGCTCACCATCGTTCACGAAAGCATGGAAGGCGGCCAGTTGTACTTCGAACGCCTCGGTCACCTCGCGCCAATGGGTGCGGCTCTCGCCGCCCTCGCCGCTCCCGTCGCCGGAGACGACGGTGAGCGTGGTGGGGGCGTTCAACAGGTAGGGCGCGGGGAAGACCAGCTCCAGCGAGCCTTTGTCGTGGTGGATGGCCACGGTCTCGCGGTAGGCGGGGTAGTCCTCCAGGTAGTGCCAGCGGATCTGGAACCGGCCGCGGGCGGGCAGCGGGCCGGAGATCTCGATGGATCCGGGTGCGGGACCCCACGTCTCGACGTGCGAGATCTCGGTGGGCGACCCGGTGAAGCGCCTCAAGAGCGACAAGTCGTGGCATATGGAGCCGAGCGCCACTCCGTACAGGTTTCGCACCGGCTCCGGCGCCGACTCACCCAGCGCCCGCGAGACGAGGTCGCTCTCGGCGGCCCGCAGCGAGGCGAGCAGCCCGGGATCCACGTCACGGGCCTGCGTCAGGTTGGCGAAGGCGAGCTGCGACTCCCCGCTCGGGTGCAGCACGACCACCTCGACCGACCTGATCGCCTCGGGCCCGCCCAGCTCCGCCAGCAGCTTCTCGGCCCTGCGCACCGCCGGGTCGTACTGCTTCATGTAGCCGACCATCAGCCGACCCTCGGGCAGCGCCGCCACCTCGGCCCTGGTCAGGGCGAGCGGCTTCTCGCACAGCACGGCGTAACCGGCGCCCAGCGCCTGCCGCACGGCCTCGCCGTGCGAGCCGGACGCCAGCATGACGACGGCGTCGAAACCGCCGTCGGCCAGCATCTCCTCCAGCGCGGTGTACCGCCTGGCGGCACCCAGCCGGTCGCCGACCGCGTCGGCCAGCGTCCGCGACAGGTCGCAGACGGCGCTCACCTCGAACAGGTCACGCCGCCTCGACAACAACGGCACGTAGACCGCCTGGGTGACGGCCCCGCATCCCACCAGAGCGATTCTCACCTGTGTCAAAGTCCCAGTTCCCTCAGTCTCTGGCGGTTGGCGGCCTGGTCGGCGATGTTCTGGGCGACCGAGCGGCGGCCCGGCAGCGTGTCCTGCTCGACGATGACCCAGCCCTCGTAGCCGATCTCGTCGAGCGCCGCGATCACGCCGGGCAGGTCCAGCTCGCCCTCGCCGAGGGAGGAGAACCCGCCGCGGCCCATGAGCTCGCGCAGGTCGACGCCGTCGTCCAGGGCTTCGGCGAGGATCTTGGTGTCGCCGTCCTTGATGTGCACGTGGCCGACCCGGCCGGCCCACTCGCGCAGCTTCGTCACCGGGTCTCCCCCGCCCAGCAGCAGGTGGCCGGTGTCGAGGCAGAGCTCCACGTCGGTCAGCTCCAGCAGCCGCTCCACGTCGTCGGGGGTCTCGACGTACGTGCCGAGGTGAGGGTGGAAGGCGGGCTCGAACCCGCGCTCACGGCACCGGCCGACCGCCTCCTGCACGCGGGCGGCGTACCCGGGCCACTCGGAGGACGGCAGCCCTGGAACGCTCCCACCAGGGCGGGCGAACCTCTCGGGCGAGCCGGAGCACCCCAGCGTGGGCCGCGGCGCCAGTTGCTCGGGCGCGGGCGGCGCGGCGGCGAACACGTCGAGCGTCCTCTCCAGCGCGGTCAGGCCCTTGCGGAACTCCTCGGCGTCGTTGTAGCGCAGGTCGGCCCAGCCGCCGGCGAGCAGCATGCCGTCGAGCCGTTCCGCCAGGTCGTGGGTGCTGCCCAGGTAACCCACCGGGCCCAGATCGATGCCCTCGTAACCGGCCTCGGACAGCGCGCCGACCATTTCCCCGGCGTTCAGCGGCGGGGGCGCGTCGCTCAGCTCGAACACCCCGAAACTCACCGGCGCGTTGGCGACCTTCCGCACTCGCGTGCTCATGACCTCACTCCGTTCGTCGGCACGTTCACTCGCATAGCGCCATCACCTCGTTCTCGTACGTTTCCAGCCGGTGGCGGCCGCCGGACGCGGGCAGGAGCGTACGGTCACCGCGGACGACCCGCCGCCGCCCGTCGGGGGCCACCAGCACCAGGCCGTCGGCGTCAAGCGCGAGCAGCTCGTCGCCCAGTCTGAGCAGCAGCGGCCCGTCGGGACCGGCGGAGACGGCGGTGCGCCCGGCGCGCACGCCGTCGAGCACCGTGGTGGTGTCCTCGGCCAGCACCCACGTCGTCGGGGCGCCGGGCAGGCCGTCGGAACCGTGGCGGTGGAAGTCGCTGCCGCCGATCACGGTCAGGTCGTGGCGCCAGGCGTCGGCCCAGGCCAGCGGCGCGCCCCAGCGGCGGTCCCACCAGCCGGAGTGCCACACTTCGGCGATCGCGGGCCGGCGTTCGATCGGCAGCAGCCAGGCGCAGTCGCCGCCGAGCGGATGGTTGACGGACATCAGCCCGCCCGCGCGCTCGGCGTGCTCGGCCCAGGAGTCCGCGGGCCGCCGGAAGTCCACCCAGCCGACGTCGCCGAACACGTTCGCGTGGCCCCGGTCGGTGGTGACCTCCTGGCCGGGGATGAGCGTGATCTCCCGGTCGATCTTGGCCAGCCAGGGGTGGTGGCTGACGGTGTTGTGGTCGGTGACGGCCAGGAAGTCGAGCCCTCTGCCGTGGGCGAGCTCGGCCAGCTCGGGAATGCTGAGCCCGCCGTCGCTGTGCAGGGTGTGGGCGTGGAAGTCGCCCGCGAACCACCGCAGCCCGCCGGCGTCGGGGATGGCGCGCCGCGCCGGGCGCTCGCCGTGCGGCGGCTCCGCCATGACCGGCTCCGGTGGCGCGACAGTCGCGGTGGTGATCTCCAGCGTGTAGTCGAGGCCCTGCGGCGGGATGCGGTGCAGCCGCAGCCACACGTGCCACGTGCCCGGCTCGGGCTCGCCCGGCAGGTAGCCGGGGGTCGCCCAGTCCTCGCTGATCGTGTACGTGTCACGCGCGCCGCCCGACCAGCCGCGGAACCCGGCGGGCGAGCCGCACCCCAGGTCGATGACGCCCTGCGACCTGTCGTACGCCAGCCGCACGGTCACGGCGGCCGTGCCCGCGCCCACCTCGAAGGGCACCTCGCGCAGGATCTGCTCCAGCCTGTCGTCCAGGCTCCAGCGGCCTTCGATGATCACACCAGCTCACCGTCCCGGTAGACAAGGGCCCGGTCGCGGCGGGGCAGCGCGTGGCCGTCGTCGCCGACGGCGGGCTCGCTGCCCTCGGGCACGACGGCCTGCACCAGCACGTCGTTGACGTCCAGGGTCACCAGGTGGGACGCGCCCAGGTTCTCCACGATGGCCACCTTCCCGCTCAGCGCGCCCTCGGCGGGCCCGGCCGAGTAGGCCATGTACTCCGGCCGCACGCCGTAGACGATCTTCTCCCCGTCGGTCAGCCGCCCCTCGGCGGCGACGGGGACCGCCACCTTGCAGCCCGCGACCTCCAGCGTGTCACCTCGTACGGCGCCATCCAGCAGGTTCATCGGCGTCGAGCCGATGAACCCCGCCACGAACGTGTTGGCCGGCCGCTGGAACACCTCGGCCGGGGTGCCGATCTGCCGGATGTGCCCGTTCTCCATGACGGCCATCCGGTCGGCCATGGCCAGCGCCTCGGCCTGGTCGTGGGTGACGAAGACGGTGGTGACGCCCAGCTCGCGCTGGAGCTTCTTGAGGAACGTCCGGGCTTCGAGCCGCAGGCGGGCGTCGAGGTTGGACAGCGGCTCGTCGAACAGGAACGCCTGCGCCTGCGTGGCCATCACCCTGGCCAGCGCGACCCGCTGCTGCTGGCCGCCCGACAACTGCCCGGGCCGGCGGTCCATGAGGTGGTCGAGGCCGAGCCGCGCGCCGACCTCCTCCGCCTTCTCGCGGCGCGCGCCCTTGGCGACCTTCTTGATCCGCAGCGGGTAGGCGATGTTGTCCGTGACGTCCATGTGCGGGAACAGCGCGTAGTCCTGGAAGACCATCGCGACGTCGCGGCCGCCCGGCTGCACCCCGGTCACGTCGCGGTCGCCGATGACCACGGCGCCGCCGGTGGCCGTCTCCAGGCCCGCGATCGTGCGCAGCAGGGTCGTCTTGCCGCAGCCGGAAGGGCCGAGCAGGGCGAAGAACTCGCCGTCGGGGATGTCGAGGTCGAGCGAGTCGAGCGCTTTCACCCCGCCGGGATAGACCTTGGTCAGCCCGCGTAGTTCGATGGCGGCCATTAACGCTTGATCCCTCCGTGGAAGCGGAAGCCGTACTTTTTGCTGACGAACAGGTACATGAGCACCACGGGAATCGAGTAGAGCAGGCCGAACGTGGACAACATGCTGAGGTTGGCCTGGCCGCCCTCGGTGTAGAGCGTGTACGTGATCACCGCGGCCGGCTGCTTCTCGACGTCGCTCAGCAGCAGGTACGGCATCAGGAAGTTCCCCCACACGTTGGCCAGCGACCACACCCCGATCGTCGCCAGCCCGGGACGTACCACCGGGACGACCACGTGCCGGACGATCTGCAGCGGCGAGGCCCCGAAGACCCGCGCCGACTCCTCGTAGGACTTCGGCGTGGAGTCCATGAAGTCCTTGAGCATGAAGATCGCCGCGGGCAGCAACCCGCCGGTCAGGATGAGGATCAGCCCGAGCTGCGAGTCGATCAGGTTCAGCTCGACCGCGAGCTGGAACAGCGGCACCATGGCCGCCGTGCCCGTGATGATCGACGACAGCAGCAGCAGCGCGTAGAGCAGGGCGTCCCGGCCGGGCAGCCGCACCCGGCTCAGCGCGTACGCGGCCAGCGCGGCGAGCAGCACGACCAGCACGGCGGTGCCGACGGACAGGATGAGGGAGTTGTAGAGCGACGGCAGCGCGTACGGGTGCTCGACGACCGCCTGGAAGTTGTCCCAGGTGAAGTCGGGCACCTTGACCTCGTACGACGGGTCGGAGGTGAACGGCGCGGTCACCAGCCACAACAGCGGGATGGTGAAGAAGGCCAGCAGCACCGCGATGAGCGTGCAGAAGCCGATCCGGCCCAGGACGAAGCGCGTCATTTCTTGCTCCGGAGCAGCCGCAGGTAGAACACCGCGACGACCAGGTTGATCAGCAGGATGATCGTGGACACGGCGGCGCCGTAGCCCAGCTCGCCGCTCTGCAGCGCGACCTTGTACACGTGCACGGCCAGCACCTCGGAGCGGCCGTCGGGGCCGCCGGCGGTGATGAGGAACGGGGAGAAGTCGTTGAACGTCCACAGGCTGATGAGCAGCAGGTTCGTCAGGATGTGGCCCCGGATGTGCGGGAAGACGACGTCCCTGAGCTGCTGCCAGCCGGTGGCCCCGGCCAGGCGGGCGCTCTCCAGGTGGGAGGGCGGCACGTTGCCGAGCGCGGCGCCGTACAACATCATCGAGAACGCGGTGCCGCGCCAGGTGTTGAAGATGATGATCGACAACATCGGGTGGTCGAGCAGCCACGGGAATCCGGGGATGCCGAGCAGCGCGTTGAGCGTGCCGCCGTCGCGGTCGAGCAGCGCCACCCACAGGAACGACACGACGGCGCTCGGCAGGATCCAGGCCAGGATGACCAGGCCCTCGACCAGCCGCTTGAGCGGTCCGGCACGGTCACGCAACATCCAGGCGATCGAGAAGCCGAGCACGACCTGGCCGATGACGGCCGAGCCGAGCACGAACTGCGCGGTCAGCCAGGTCGAGTTCCAGAACGTGGGGTTGGATGCCGCGTCGAGGAGGTTGGCGAGCCCGACGAACTGCGGCTCGGCCGCGGCGGCGCCGGTCAGGCGGTAGTTGGTGAGCCCCAGGTAGAGCACCCAGAGCGCGGGGAACACGAGGAAGGCGGCGATGAGCAGCAGGGCGGGGGCGACGAACGCCCCTGCCCGCAGGTTGCCCAGGCCCGCCGCGTCAGAGCTGTAGCCGCGGCGGGTCCGCTCGTCTTCCTTGACGACCTCAGGAGGCGATGTTGCCTGCGCCACCGACGATTCCTTCGAGTTTCTTCTGGTAGTCGGCCGCCGCCTGGTCGGGCGCGGTGCCACCGACCACGGCCGCGGTGGCCTCCTGCAGCGCCGCCGACACCTGCGGGTAGACGGCGACCGGCGGACGGTAGGCGGTCACCGGCAGCACCTTCTCGGAGATGAAGGTGAGCAGCGGCTCGCCGGCGAGGATCTCCTTGTTGACGTCGGTGCGCGGGGTGACGCGTACGTTGCCGTCCTTGGTCTCCTCCTTCAGCGCCTCGGGCGAGAGCGTGAAGGTCAGCAGCTCGAAGGCCTCCTTCGGGTGCTCGCTGTTGGGGTTGACCGTGCGCAGGGCGCCGCCTGACATGCTGACGAAGTCCTGGCCGCGCAGGCCCTTGCCGGGCTCCATCGCGGGGATCATGGCGTAGCCGACGACCTGGTCACGGTCGTCCATCTTCGCCACGCCGTCCTTGGGGTTGACGACGCCCCGCCAGAAGTAGTCGCCCTCCATCAGGATGCCGACCTTGCCCTCGGCGAACTGCTGGAACGACTTGTCGCGGCCCTTGGCCTCCTGCTGGAGCTTGGGGTCGCCGAGGCCGCCGCCGTAGATCTTCTGGTAGAGGCCGAGCGCGTCCTTCATCGCCTGGGAGGCGCCCGTCCACTTGCCGTCCTGCTGCACCTCGCCGCCCGCGCCGGCGAGCAGCGGCAGCACGCCCTGCATCGAGGTGGCCTCGCCCATGGCGGTGCCGGCGTTGATCTGGATCGGCACGGGCACGCCGGCGGACTTCAGCTTCGTGCCCGCGTCGATGATCTCCTGCCAGCTCTTCGGCTGCCAGTCGGCGGGGAGCCCGGCCTTCTGGAAGAGCGTCTTGTTGAAGTAGAGCACCCGGCCGTCGGTGCCGACCGGCAGGGCGTACTTCTTGCCGTTGAACTCGGCCATGCCCTGGACGGCCTCGGGGATCTGCGACCAGCCGTCCCAGCTGTCGGCCTCCGGCCCGACCAGCTCCGGCAGCGGCTTGATGTAGCCCGCCTCGGCGAACTCGCCGGCCCAGATGCCGTCGATGTCCATGACGTCCGCGCCCTTGCCTGACTTGAGGTCGAGGGAGAGCTTGGTCTTGTACTGTTCGTCGTCGACTCCGCTGGGGACGAACTTGACCGTGACGTCCTTTCCCTTCGCCTTCTGGGCGGCCTCGAACTTGGGGATCACCCAGTCCTCGATGAAGGTCGCTCCGGCGGCGTTCTTGCCGCCCTTGATGGCGTTCTGGGTGATCGTCAGCTCGATGGCCTCACCCTCGCCTCCGCCGGACGACTGGCCGCACGCGGCGAGCCCCAGCCCGGCCGCGGCGAGGACCGCGACCACTCCCAGCGACCGTTTCCGCTCTGCCATGCAAACCCTCCGACATGTCCTTAGGGGAGGAAGCCATGGGCCAATATGTCATGACATGCATATGACGTAAAGGCCCGCCCAAATCGCCGGGCCACGCTTCCGGAGGTGCCCGTACGCTGCGCCTTTGCCCGAAGGAGAGGATCAGCCGCGAGGATGGGCACATCAGGCAACATAGCGGACATCCGAATGTCATGACAATATGCCATAGTGTCGAAAGAAGCCTCACCCTGGAGGTGCGTCAGGTGCAGACCCCGCTCCCCGCGACAGGCCGCCCGCCCGGGCCCGCCGTGCACGACCTGATCACGATCGGCCGCTGCGGCGTCGACGTCTACCCGCTGCAGACCGGCGTCGGGCTGGCCGACGTGGAGACCTTCGGCAAGTTCCTCGGCGGCAGCCCGACGAACGTCGCCGTGGCCGCGGCGCGCCACGGGCTGCGCCCGGCCGTGATCACCGCCGTGGGAGCCGATCCCTTCGGGGACTTCGTCCGGCGGGCGATCCGCGGCTTCGGGGTCGACGACGCCTACGTGAGCACCATCGAGGGCCCGCCCACACCCGTCACGTTCTGCGAGATCTTCCCTCCCGACCACTTCCCGATCTACTTCTACCGCGGCGAGCATCCGCCCGACCTGCGCATCTTCCCCGACCTCCTCGACCTCGACGCCATCGCGGCCACCAGCCTGTTCTGGTTCTCGCTGACCGGCCTGAGCAAGGAGCCCAGCGCCGCGGCCCACGCCGCCGCCCTGTCGGCGCGCACCACGGGCTGGACGGTGTTCGACCTCGACTACCGGCCCAGCCTGTGGCCGTCGCGGGAGGCGGCGTACGAGGCGGCGAGCCGGGCGCTGCCGCACACGAACGTCGCGGTCGGCAACCTCGACGAGGTGGAGACCGCGGTCGGCGTACGCGACCCGGAGGCCGCGGCGCAGGCGCTGCTGGACGCCGGGGTGAAGGTCGCCATCGTGAAAATGGGCCCGGAAGGGGTTTTCGCCCGCACCGCCGAGGAGAGCGTCCTGGTGGAGCCCGTGGAGGTGAAGGTGGTCAACGGCATCGGAGCCGGCGACGCGTTCGGCGGCGCCCTCTGCCTCGGCCTGCTGCGCGGCTGGCCGCTGGAGCACACGATCCGCTTCGCCAACGCCGCAGGCGCCTTCGTGGCCGCCCGCCTGGCCTGCGCCGACGCCATGCCGGCGACGGCGGACGTGGAGGACCTGCTGAACGGCACCGAGAACGGGGATCGCTCTTGAGCGACATCACGCTGCCCAGGGCCGCCGGATACGCGCGGCTCACCCACATCCGCGCCACCAAGCCGGAGGAGATCGCCGAGGCGGCGGCCCGGCGGCAGCGACGCGGCCTGCCCCGCGAGGGCGAGCGGCTGCTCATCATCGCCGCCGACCACCCCGCCAGGGGGGCGCTGGCCGTACGCGACCGCCCGCTGGCCATGGCCGGCCGCGCCGACCTGCTCGGCCGCCTCCAGACAGCGCTGGCCAGGCCGGGCGTCGACGGCATCCTGGCCGCTCCCGACGTGCTGGAGGACCTGCTCCTGCTGGGGGCGCTGGAGGGCAAGCTGGCCTTCGGCTCCATGAACAGGGGCGGCCTGCAGGGCTCGGTGTTCGAGCTGGACGACCGCTTCACCGGCTTCGACGCCGCGGCGATCGACACGATGCGCCTCGACGGCGGCAAGATGCTCTGCCGCATCGACCCCGGCGACCACGCGACCGTGACGACGCTGGAATCGTGCGCCCGCGCGGTCACCGACCTGGCCCGCAGGCGCCTGGTCGCCATGGTGGAGCCGTTCTGGTCGCTGCGCTCGGAGACGGGCGCCGTCCGCAACGACCTGTCGCCCGACGCCGTGATCCGCGCGATCAGCGTCGCCCAGGCGCTCGGCGTGACCTCGGCCTACACCTGGCTCAAGATCCCCGCAGTGGCGGAGATGGAGCGGGTGATGGCGGCCACCACGCTGCCCGCCCTGCTGCTCGGCGGCGACCCACCGGACATCGACGCCGCCTACGCCGACTGGGACCGCGCACTCGGCCTGCCGGGCGTGCGGGGACTCGTCGTCGGGCGCGCTCTGCTCTACCCTCCGGACGACGACGTAGCAACCGCCGTGGACGGCGCCGCCGCCCTGGTTCGAGAGGCCCGCACATGACATACCTTCCGTACGGCAAGTCCGCCAACGGCCCCTGGGCGGTGGAGGTCACCCCGTCCCTGGCCGGATGGACCTATTCGGGCCTGCGCGTCGCGAACCTGGCCGACGCCACGGTCTCGTTCGACACGGGCGAGGAGGAGATGCTCGTGCTCCCCCTGTCAGGCTCGTGCACGGTCGCCCTCACCCCATCCGCCTCCCCGCCGCCCGGCACGCACGGGCCCGATGCGGTGACGTACGAGCTGGCCGGGCGTTCCTCCGTGTTCGACGGCCCGTCCGACTTCGTCTACCTTCCGATCGGCGCCCACGTGACCCTCAGGGGCGACGGGCGCATCGCGCTGCCCTCGGCCCGCGCCACCCGCGCGCTGGAGCCCCGCCACGTGCCCGCCGCCGACGTCTCCGTGGAGATCAGGGGCGCGGGCCAGGCCAGCCGCCAGGTGAACAACTTCTGCGCCCCTGACGCCTTCGACTGCGACAAGCTCATGGCCGTCGAAGTGCTCACCCCCGGCGGGAACTGGTCGTCCTACCCGCCGCACAAGCACGACACCCCCAACCCGGGTGAGGCAGTGCTGGAGGAGATCTACTACTTCGAGGTCGCCGGCCGGGGCCTCGGCTACCAGCGCGTCTACTCCTCGGAACGCGGCCAGATCGACACCCTGGCCGAGGTCTCGTCCGGCGACGTCGTGCTGGTCCCGTACGGCTACCACGGGCCCTCCATGGCCGCGCCCGGCTATGACCTCTACTATCTGAACGTCCTGGCAGGCCCGGCGGAGCAGCGCTCGATGGCGTTCTGCGACGACCCCGGCCACGCCTGGATCCGCTCGTCGTGGGACTCCCAGCCCATCGACCCGAGACTTCCGTTCGGGAGGACACATGACTGAGCTTGTCGAGGTCTCCTCAAGGCCGGCGAAGGAGGTCTCATGACGACCCGGCTGACCGTGGCGCAGGCCGTGGTGCGGTTCCTAGCGCAGCAGTGGAGCGAGCGCGACGGCGTGGAGCGGCGGTTCTTCGGCGGCTGCGCCGGCATCTTCGGCCACGGCAACGTCGCCGGCCTCGGCCAGGCGCTGGCCACCTCCGCCGACGACCTGCCCTATTTCCTGACCCGCAACGAGCAGGCGATGGTGCACACCGCCGCCGCCTACGCGCGCGCCGCCAACCGGCTGACGACCCTGGCCTGCACCAGCTCGATCGGCCCCGGCGCGACCAACATGGTCACCGGCGCGGCCGGCGCGACGATCAACCGGCTGCCCGTGCTGCTGCTGCCCGGCGACATCTTCTCCACCCGCGTGGCGAGCCCGGTGCTACAGGAGCTGGAGGACACGCGCTCCTACGACATCTCGGTCAACGACTGTTTCAAGCCGGTCTCCCGCTTCTGGGACCGGATCAACCGCCCCGAGCAGCTCCCCTCCGCGCTGCTGGCCGCCATGCGGGTGCTCACCGACCCCGCCGAGACCGGCGCGGTGACGCTGGCGCTGCCGCAGGACGTCCAGGCGGAGGCGTTCGACTGGCCGGACGAGCTGTTCGCCCGCCGCGTGTGGCACATCCCCCGGCCGCGCCCCGAGCGCGCCGCCCTCGCCAGGGCGGCCGAGCTGATCACCTCGGCCGAGCGCCCGCTGATCGTCGCGGGCGGCGGGGCGATCTACAGCGAGGCCACGGACGAGTTGCGCGCCTTCGCCGAGGCGCACGGCATCCCGGTCGCCGAGACCCAGGCGGGCAAGGGCGCGCTCCCCCACGGCCATCCCCTCGCGATGGGCGCCATCGGCGCCACGGGCACCACGGCCGCCAACACCCTGGCCCGCGAGGCCGACGTGATCATCGGCGTGGGCACCCGCTACAGCGACTTCACCACCGCCTCCCGGACGATCTTCGCTCCCGGCGCGCGGTTCGTGAACGTCAACATCACCGGCTTCGACGCCGCCAAGCTGTCCGGCCTGCAACTGGTCGCCGACGCCCGCGAGGCCCTGGCCGACCTGGGCCAGGCGTGCGCGGGATGGAGCACCCCACCCGCCTACCGCGCCCAGGCCGCCGAGCTCACCCGTGCCTGGGACGCCGCCGTCGACGCGGCGTACGCGCTGGAGGGCTCGCCGCTGCCGCAGTCGGCGGTGATCGGCGCGGTCAACGCGGCGGCCGGCGACGACGGCGTGGTCGTGTGCGCGGCCGGATCCATGCCCGGCGACCTGCACAAACTCTGGCGGCCCAGCGGCCCGGGCAGCTACCACGTCGAGTACGGCTACTCCTGCATGGGCTACGAGATCGCGGGCGGCCTGGGCGTCAAGATGGCGGCGCCCGAGCGCGAGGTGTTCGTGCTCGTGGGCGACGGCTCCTACCTCATGATGGCTCAGGAACTGGTCACGGCCGTCTCCGAGGGCATCAAGCTGATCGTCGTCCTGGTCGACAACTCCGGTTTCGCCTCCATCGGCCGCCTGTCCGAGAGCGTCGGCGCCGAGCGGCTCGGCACCTCCTACGCCCGTCGCGACGGCGACCCGCTCCCCGTCGACCTGGCCGCCAACGCGGCCAGCCTCGGTGCCTCGGTGCTGTGCCCCGAATCGGTCGCCGACCTGCGCAAGGCGCTCGACGCGGCCCGGTCGGCGACGGAGACCACCGTGATCCACGTACGCACCGACCGGATGGCGGACGACGCACCCTCGTCGGAGGCCTGGTGGGATGTGCCCGTGGCGCAGGTGGCGACGACGAGCGCCACCTACGCCGCGCGGGAGGCGTACGAGTCCGGCAAGCGCTCCCAGCGCCCGCACCTCGCCCCGCCGACCTGACCTGGGTTGCCCCCGATCTTCCGAGGGAAGGCCTCTGACCAGGCACGATCGGGGAGTGGGGCATGGGGCCGTGGCGGTTGCTCGGGTGGTTCGCGGTCATCGCGGTGGCCCTGTTCTGCCTGTACCACGTGCGTACGGTGGTCATCTCCATCATCATCGGCGTGTTCCTGACCGCGCTGCTGCTGCCCCCGGCCCGCCGGCTCAGGTCATGGGGGCTCAACAGGGCGGCGGCCACCGCGGTCACGTTCGTCGGCGGGCTGGTGCTGGCGGGTGCGCTGATCGCGCTGCTGGTGCCGCCCACCGTCGCCAGCGTGACGGAGCTGCGCACCAGCGTCGACCAGGTGCTGCGCGACCTGCACCGCCTCGTCGCCGCCGTCGGGCTCGACGACCAGCGGCTCCTCGGCCAGGCCAGGGACTACCTGTCGGGGCAGGGCAGGCAGATCACCACAGGGGCGCTGGCCGGGGTCAGGACGGTCGGTGAGATCGTCGTCGGAGCCGTGCTGGCCGTCATCCTGTCGGTCTACTTCGTGCACGGCGGCGACCGGCTCTTCCGCTGGTTCGTGGACCTCGCACCCGCCTCCGCCAGGACCCGCCTGACCAGCACCGGCGGCCTGATCTTCTCCGTGATCGGCCGCTACATCCGCGGGGTGGCGATCGTGGGCGCGGTCGACGGCTTCTTCATCGGGCTCGCGCTGTGGATCCTCGGGGTGCCGCTCGCGCTGCCGCTGGCGGTGCTGACGTTCGTGGGGGCGTTCCTGCCGGTGGTGGGGGCGTTCATGGCGGGGCTGCTGGCCGCGGTGGTGGCGCTCGTGGCCAAGGGCTGGCTGGTGGCGCTGATCGTGGTCGCGGTGACCGTGGCCGTGCAGCAGATCGAGGGGCATGTCCTGGCGCCGCAGATCTACGGCAAGGCCCTCGACCTGCCCGGCGCCGTCATCCTGGTCGCCATCACGGTGGGCAGCGTGATCGCGGGCATCACCGGCGCGTTCCTGGCCGCCCCCGTGACCTCCGTGATCGTCGCCCTGCTGCAGAGCAGGGGGAAGGCGTTCAAAGAGCCAGCTCCAGCTCCAGGTAGTGCCTGATCGGGATGCCGTCGGACTCCGCGGGGATGGCCGGCTTGAGCTCGCGCGCCTCGTCCGCCGCGTTGCGGTGCAGGGCGACGAGGTCGAAGCCGTAACGCTGGTAGAAGCGCAGGGCACGCGTGTTGTCGTTCGTGGTGATCAGTGTGAGCCGCGCCATCCCGCGTTCGGACGCGAGGGCGCGTACGGCGTCGAGCAGGGCCCGGCCGGCCCCCTGCCCGGGCAGCACGGCGTCCACCGTGACGATCTCGACGAACCCGTCACGGTCGAAGTAGGTGAGCACGCCCGCCACCTCGCCACCGCTCTCCGCGACGAAGCCGGGCAGCTCGACCGCGTCCACCAGCTCGCCGCGACCCAGCGCGATCACGGTGGTGCCGCCCCAGCTCTCGCTGAGCACGCGGGCCACTGCCTTGGTGTCGTCAGGGCCGATGGGCCGCACCGATATCGCCATGAACGTCATTATGAGTCATGAGGCACCGCCTGCCTGGAGAGCGCCTAGTTACGCTGGTCGAGGACTTCGGCGATGTCGGCAAGGAAGGAGTCGACGTCCGCGATCAGGTAGCCGGACCGGAACATCACGGTGGAGAACGTGGCCTCCCGCACCTCCTTCGCCGTGAGCGGATAGTCGGTCGTGCCGCGCAGGGTGGCCACGATCCGGTCGAGGAAGGCGTCGATCTCGTCCTCGTTGTAGCCGGTGCCCATGCGTGCGGGACGGAAGGCCACCCGCTCGACGCGGGCGGCCTGGGTCTCGAACCATTCCTCCCGCAACATCTCGCTGGTGGGCTCGGCCATGGCCAGGCGTACGGGCCGCTTGGCCTGCGTCTCCAGCGCCACCACGAACGCTTCGAGCGCGAAGTCGACGGCGGTCTCCTGGTAGCCGCCGCGTTTGGTGCGGAACGTCGCGCCGCGCACCTCGTCGGCGGTGACGGGCTCCATGGTGTGCGAGCCCCTGCCGAGGGTCGACTCGATCCGCCCGATCAGGGCGTCGACTTCGGCGGGGTCATAGCCTGAACGCATGCCCATGACCCGCGGAAAGCGGTTCAAGCCTTACTCCTCTGAGATGGCGCCGGGACCTCTATTTTGACATTTCCCGCGTGTTCACTGATGCGGTCTTTTATCACGACGATGCGCCCCCGCCTATACCGTTACAGCACCATGCGTCTCTCCCACGTGTCCTTCCGCTACCGGCGGCGCGATGCACTGATCATCGAAGACGCCGACGCCGAGCTCTCCCCCGGCGACGTGATCGAGCTGACCGGGGTGAACGGAGCCGGCAAGTCGACCCTGCTCCGCCTCCTCGCGGGCCTGGCCCGGCCGAGCGCCGGCACGATCACCGGCCGCCCGGCGGTCGTCGGCTTCGCCCCTGACCGTTTCCCCACGGGCCAGCCTTTCACGGTGACGCACTACCTGCGGCACATGTCACGGGTGCGCGGCGGCGCCCGCTGGGAGCCGTGGGCTGAGCGCCTGGCCATGGGCCACCTGCTCGGTCTCCCGCTGGGAGAGCTGTCGAAGGGCAGCGCGCACAAGGTGGGGCTGGTCCAGGCGCTGATGGCCGAGCCGGGGCTGCTGATCCTCGACGAGCCGTTCGCCGGGCTCGACGCCGACACGCGCGCGGCGCTGCCCGCGATCGCGGCCGAGGTGGCGGCCGGGGGCGGCATCGTCATCGCCAGCGACCACCAGGGCGGTCTGAGAGCCCTGCCCGGTGTCCGCAACTGGTCGGTGGTCGCCGGCCGGCTCAAAGAGAGCACGTCGCACGCCCCACCCGCAGTCGGCCAGGTCGCCACTACCGGGCAGGACGCCGCGGCCGCGCGACACTCAGGATCCTTCGCCGGCCCGGCCGAGCCAAGGCACGCGACCGTGGAGGTGAGGCTGCCGGCCGCCGACGTCCAGCGGTTCGTGGCCAGGATGCGCGCTGAGGGTTACCAGGCCCGCGAGATCGAGGAGAGCCGATGATCGCCCTGGTCGCCTTCCGCCTGGCCGCCTACGTCCGGTCCCACCGCGTCTACCAGGCGCTCCTGCTCGCCCTGGCCCTGCTCGCGATCCTCTACGGCAGCCGCGCCCCGGAGGGCGAGGAGACGTCCGTGCTCACCGACGGCGCCGTGCTGATCGTCGCGGTGCTGGCCTGGGCGGCCAGGAGCCTGCTCGACACCGAGCCCGACCGGCAGCGCGAGATGTCGGCGATCCAGGCGGGCGGCCGGGGCAGGGAGGTGGCCGCGGGACTGATCGCGGCCTTCGCGGCGTGTGCCGGGCTCGCCGCGATCGCCTTGGGCTGGGCCCTGCTGCTCGGCGTGAGCGCCACCCCGCCGCCCGGCGTGCTGGTCGCCGTGATCGCGCTGTATGCCCTGGCCGCGCTGGCCGGAACGGCGCTGGGCGCGCTCACCAGCCGGGCGATCGTGCGCTCCCCCGCCGTCTCGATCATCGTGCTGCTGCTCGGAATCCTGGCGACGCTGCTGCTCAGCGCCTCGCCCTTCTACTGGCTGACCGTGCCGCTGATCCCCTGGATGCGGGCCGCGAACGCCGGCGACCTGCTCGGCCGTTTCCCCGAACTGGCCGCCCTCTCCCTGGCCTGGTGCCTGGTCGGCCTGGCCGGCTATGCCTGGCGCCGCCTCAGGAGGAGCTAGGTGGCCGCCGGCATGTTCCTGGAACCGGTGCCCAACGTGCCTGCGCTCACTCGGCGGCGGCGAGCTGCCCGCACGCGCCGTCGATCTCACGCCCGCGGGTGTCGCGGACCGTCACGGGCACGCCGTGGAACTGCAGCCGTCGTACGAAGGCCCGCTCGTCCTCGGGCCGCGACGCCGTCCACTTGGAGCCCGGCGTGGGGTTGAGCGGGATCAGGTTGACGTGCACCAGTTTGTTCTTCACCAGCTTGCCGAGCAGGTCAGCCCGCCACTCCTGGTCGTTGATGTCCTTGATCAGGGCGTATTCGATCGAGACCCGCCGCTTGGTCCTGGCCGCGTACGCCCACGCCGCGTCGAGGACCTCGGCCACCTTCCACCGCGTGTTGATCGGCACGAGGGTGTCGCGCAACTCGTCGTCGGGGGCATGCAGCGACAGCGCCAGCGTGACCGGCAGCCCTTCGTCTGCGAGCTTGCCGATGGCGGGCACCAGCCCCACCGTGGAGACGGTGACGCCGCGCGCGGAGATGCCGAGGCCGTGCGGCGCGGGCTCCACCAGCCGCCGCACCGCGCCGATCACCTGCTTGTAGTTGGCCAGCGGCTCGCCCATGCCCATGAACACGACGTTGCTCACCCGGCCGGGGCCGCCCGGCACCTCGCCGGCGGCCAGCGCCCGAGCGCCGGAGACCACCTGCTCGACGATCTCGGCGGTGGACATGTTGCGGGTCAGGCCCGCCTGGCCGGTGGCGCAGAACGGACAGTTCATGCCGCAACCGGCCTGCGACGACACGCACATCGTCACCCGGTCGGGATAGCGCATCAGCACCGACTCGACCAGCGCGCCGTCGAACAGCCGCCACAACGTCTTACGGGTCGTGCCGCCGTCGGTGGCCATCTCCCTGACCGGCGTGAGCAGCTCGGGCAGCAGCGCGGACAGCTTCTCGCGGGACGCGGCCGGCAGATCGGTCATCGAGCCGACGTCGGTGGTCAGGCGCTCGAAGTAGTGGCGCGAGAGCTGGTCGGCACGGAACGCCTTCTCGCCCAGCTCGGTGACCGCGGCCCGCCGATCGGCCATCGACAGGTCGGCCAGGTGCCGTGCGGGCTTGGCTCGCCGGGGCGCGACGAAGGTGAGCTGGCCTGGGGGCTGGGACACGTTGCCGCCTTTGCTTGAGGGGTTGTCGGCCAGGGTAATGAACGTTGGGATAGGAGGTGGCATTCCTGGTGTTGGTTGGGCTCGCGTCGCGGTTGCCGCCCGATCTACAGTCATCTCGTATGGCGATTTTCCGGGCGGCAGCCGGCAAGGGTGGCGCCGAGGTCGTCCTCGCCGCGGGCAATCCGTACGGCAGCCGGACGCTCGTGGTCGAGCGTGATGAGGACTCCTCGGTAGCTTACCTGTGCTCGCCCGACGGCACGGTGCACGGCGCCGTGTGGCTGGCCAACCACCGCCCCGCCCCGCCCGTGGTCGACCTGGCCAGGATCAACGCCGGCCTGCCGCCGCTGATGCCGAGGGCCGGCACGCTGCACCCCGAGGGCCGCCGGCCGCTCGGGCAGCTCAGCGCGCTGTGGTTCGAGGAGGGCGACGGCGTGGCCCTCTACGAGGACGACGACCTGCTGGCGGTCATCCCCGGCTGGGCCGACATGAACCGGGGCATGCCCGGCTACGCGCGCGACGCGGTGGGCGAGTCGCCGTTCGCGTGGGCGCTGTCGGAGGCGCTCGAAGGTTTGCGGCCGCGCATCTCCAACGCCGAGTCCTACTGGCGCTGGCGGCACGGCGAGGGTTCGTGGCCGTCGTTCCAGCAGTTCGTGATGGGCCATCTGGACCGCGCGCTCGGCCCGGCAGGCCGATACTGGGACGCCGGCGGCGAGCGGCCGCCGACCGTGGGCATCACCGAGCGCCCGCCGCACCGCGATCGCGACTTCACCGTCTTGTCGACGGTCGGCATGAGCTGCCAGCGCATGCCCACGGTGGAGCAGTGGATCGACAAGCCGGGCGCGTACGCCAGGATCGAGCTGGCCGTGGCCACCCGGGAGGACCCGAAGGACGCGGCGCTGCTGCTGGTGTGGTTGTCGCAATATCCGTGGCATTCGGTCACGTGGCTGGGCCACGGGCACACGGCGAAGTGGTATCACGAGCCCGCGACGTTCCCGCTGGGGCCGCAGTATTCGGGGGTGCTGATGATGCACAGCCCACCCCACATGCCTGACATGTCGGGGTTCGCGTTCGGGGGCGAGGCCGTACGGTGGCTCTGGCTGACCCCCGTCACGGCGCAGGCGCTGGAGACGCACCGCTAGAAGAACAACGTCATCAGCAGCCAGGCCGGCACCAGCACCGTCACCAGCGAGTCGAGCCGGTCCATCAGACCGCCGTGGCCGGGCAGGATCGTGCCCAGGTCCTTGATGCCGAGATCCCGTTTGATCATCGATTCGATCAGATCGCCCGCGGTCGCCAGCACCGCCGCGAGCCCGCCGATCAGCGCTCCCTGCCAGAGCTCGCCGCCGAGCAGCCACGTCACCAGCCAGCCGCCGACCGCCACGCACGCGACGAGCGACCCGGCGAAGCCCTCCCAGGTCTTCTTGGGGCTGATCACCGTCATCTGGTGGCGGCCGAACAACACCCCGGCGACGTAGCCGCCGATGTCGCTGGCGATGGTCACCGCGATGAAGATCAACACCCGGTGGTCGCCGTCGTCCGGCTTGAGCAGCAGCGGCACGAACGCGGCAAGCAGGCAGGGGTAGAAGAGCGTGAACACCGACGCGGAGGCGTCGCGTACGTAGCCGTCGGTGCCGTCACCGAACATCCGCCAGATCAGCAGGACGAGCGCGAACACGGCGAACGCGGCCAGTAACCAGACCGAACCGCCCCAATAGGCCGCCACCTGCATGGCCACCAGCCCGGCGAGCACGGGCGCGACCGGCACCTTGATGTCACGGGTCGCGAACGCCCTGATCAGCTCCACCGTGCCGACGCCGACGGCGCCCGCGACCACCACGAGGAACAGCTCTTTGACCGTGTAGAGGGTGCCGAGGACCAGCGCGCCCAGCACGACGCCCACCGCGATCGCGGCAGGCAGGTTTCTGCCGGTACGGCTGCCGCCGCTCGAGCTGGTGCCAGCCGTACTTTTTTCCACAGAGTTCTCCAAAGCCGCGGCCCCCGCCCTCTGGGCGAGGGCCGCAGAGTGCATGCCCGCTGCCTTCGCTCCGGCGGGCAGAGGCCCACCGGAGGCGGCCCGCCGCCGGGCGCGCCGCTCAGACTTCGAGCAGTTCGGCTTCCTTGACCTTGAGCAGCTCGTCGATCTTCGCAACGTGCTTCTGGGTGATGTCGTCGAGCTCCTTCTCGGCCCGCCTGACCTCGTCCTCGCCCGCCTCGCCATCCTTCATCATCTTGTCGAGGACCTCCTTGGCGGACCGGCGGATGTTGCGCACCGACACCTTGGCGTGCTCGCCCTTGTTCCTGGCGACCTTGATGTATTCCTTGCGGCGCTCCTCGGACAGCTCCGGGAACGTCACGCGGATCACCTGTCCGTCGTCGGTCGGGTTGACACCGAGGTCGGAGTCGCGGATGGCCCTCTCGATCGCGGGCATGGAACTCTTGTCGTAGGGCTGGATGAGCACCATGCGCGCCTCGGGCACGTGGAACGACGCCAGCTGCTGGATCGGCGTCGGCGTGCCGTAATATTCGGCGTTGATCTTGTTGAACATCGAAGGGGTGACCCGGCCCGTACGGATGCTCGCGAAGTCCTCCTTCGCGACAGACACGGCCTTGTCCATTTTGTCCTCGGCTTCGAGGAGGGTTTCGTCGATCACAGCGGCTCCCTGTCTTCTAGCTGGCGGTGTCGGGCTCGCTCGCTCATTTGCCTGCGGGACTGACCAGCGTGCCGATCTTCTCACCGCGGACGGCGCGCAGGATGTTGCCCTCGCCCATGAGGTCGAAGACCACGATCGGCAGATCGTTGTCCTTGCACAGGCTGATCGCGGTGGCGTCCATGACCGCGAGGTCGCGGAGCAGCACCTCGCCGTAGTCAAGGTGGTCGAATCTGACCGCATCCGGATTCTTGCGGGGATCGGAATCGTAGATCCCGTCCACCTGTGTGCCCTTGAGCAGCGCCTCGGCGCCGATCTCGAGGGCCCGCTGGGACGCCGCGGTGTCGGTGGAGAAGAAGGGCGACCCGAGCCCGGCGCCGAAGATGACCACGCGCCCCTTCTCGAGATGCCTGATCGCGCGGCGCGGCAGGAACGGCTCGGCCACCTGCTGCATGGTGATGGCCGTCTGCACGCGTGTCTCCACGCCCCGCCGTTCGAGGAAGTCCTGCAGGGCCAGGCAGTTGATGACCGTGCCGAGCATGCCCATGTAGTCGGCCCTGGCCCGGTCGATGCCTCCTTGCGAGAGGGTGGCGCCGCGGAACATGTTGCCGCCGCCGACCACGACCGCGACCTGCACACCCTCCTGAACCGCCTCGGCGATCGAGTCGGCCAGGTGGTCGACGATCACCGGGTCGATGCCCAGCGGCTCGCTGCCGGCGAACGCCTCGCCCGACAACTTCAGCATCACCCGTTTCCACCGCAGCGGGTTTGGCGGGTGTGGAGACGAGGAAGCCGCCGTCCGCGGGGATTCGTGGGCTGGCTCCCGGTGTTCCTGCACGGCGGCGGCCTCCTTCGTTCGGCGGTTCGTTGAGCTGGCGGCTTGCCTAAGCCTAAGCCTGACCGACCTTGAAACGGACAAAGCCGAGGACCTCGACGCCGTTGTCCTCGGCGTACTTGCCCACGCTCTTCTTGCCGTCCTTGACGAAGGTCTGCTGGAGGAGGGTGAAGTCTTTGTACCAGCCGTTGACGCGACCCTCGACGATCTTGCCGATCGCGGCCTCGGGCTTGCCCTCCTCGCGGGTCATCTCTTCGAAGAGCTTGCGCTCCTTCTCGACGACCTCGGCGGGCACGGAGGCCGCCTTGAGGTATTGCGGGGCCATCGCCGCGGCGTGCTGGGCGACGTCCTTGGCGACCTCGGCGTTGGGCTTGTCGAGCTGGACCAGCACGCCGACCGCGGGCGGCAGCGCCGGGTCGGTGCGGTGCATGTAGGCGCCGACGTAGCCGCCCTCCAGCACCGCGAACCGGCGGATCTCGATCTTCTCGCCGAGCGCGGCGTTGGCGGTGTCGAGGTGGTCCTTGACGGTCTTGCCGTCGAACGAGGACTCCAGCAGCGCCGGCACGTCGGCGGGCCTGGTCTCGAGGATGTGCGCCACGACCTGGGCGGCCAGTTCCTGGAAGCGCTCGCCCTTCGCCACGAAGTCGGTCTCGCAGTTGAGCTCTAGGAGCGCGGCGGCGGAGTCGCCGTCCTGCTTGAGCGCGACGAGGCCGTTGGAGGCGGTGCGCGCCTCGCGCTTGCCCACGTCCTTGGCGCCCTTGAGGCGCAGCAGCTCGATGGCGCGGTCGAAGTCGCCGCCGGACTCCTCGAGCGCCTTCTTGCAGTCCATCATGCCGGCAGCGGTGATCTCGCGAAGCCGCTTGACGTCGGCCATGTTCACGGAAGCCATTGCTCTTATTCCTTGTGAAATTTCGTCGTCGTGGATCGGGCGGGCGCCGTGATCGGCGGCCCACCCCGGGGTCGGCACGGCTGGCGCGTGCCGTACAGGAACTCTGCCTCGCTCGGGGGCGCGCACCGGCCCGGCCCTACTGCTGCCTCGCCCCGGTATGCTGCCCAGCCTCGCCGCGGCCTATCACCTGTGCGGGCTCGGCTTCGCCAGGCCGGGACGCGTCCCCGTCGGCGGGGACGCGTCCCTCGATCAGCTGTCAGGACTGCTGCTCGGGCTTGTCCTCGGCGGTGGCCTCGGTCGCGGGAGCGGTCTCGGCGGGAGCCTCGGCCGCGGGAGCGGTCTCGGCGGGAGCCTCGGCCGCAGCGACCGGCTCGGCGGGAGCGGCCTCGGCCGGGGCCGCGGGAGCGGCGGCGTCCGCCTCGCCCGCCGGACGCTCGCCGGTGCCCTGCTCGATGAGCTCGCGCTCCCACTCGGCCAGCGGCTCGGCGGCGGCCGGCTTCTCGTCACCGCGGGCGGCGCCGGAGCGGGCCATCAGACCGGCGGCGACACCGTCGGCGACGACCCGGGTCAGCAGCCCGACGGCGCGGATGGCGTCGTCGTTGCCCGGGATCGGGTAGTCGACCTCGTCGGGGTCGCAGTTGGTGTCGAGGATCGCGACGACAGGGATGCCGAGCTTCTTGGCCTCGCTGATCGCGATGTGCTCCTTCTTGGTGTCGACGACCCACACCGCGCTGGGCACGCGGCCCATGTCACGGATGCCGCCGAGCGTGCGCTCGAGCTTGTCCTTCTCGCGCCGGCGCATGAGGAGCTCCTTCTTGGTGAGCCCCGAGGCGGCGACGTTGTCGAAGTCGAGCTCCTCGAGCTCCTTCAGGCGCTGCAGCCTCTTGTGCACGGTGGAGAAGTTGGTGAGCATGCCGCCCAGCCAGCGCTGGTTGACGTAGGGCATGCCGACCCGGGCCGCCTGCTCGGAGATGGCCTCCTGAGCCTGCTTCTTCGTGCCGATGAACAGGATCGTGCCGCCGTGGGCGACGGTCTCCTTCACGAAGTCGTAGGCGCGGTCGATGTAGGACAGCGACTTCTGCAGGTCGATGATGTAAATGCCGTTGCGCTCGGTGAAGATGAAGCGCTTCATCTTCGGGTTCCAGCGCCGGGTCTGGTGACCGAAGTGAACGCCGCTCTCGAGCAGCTGTCGCATGGTGACGACGGGGGCCATGTGCTGGTCCTCCAGGTCTGGGCGCCCTGCGGATGGGCGCGATTCTCGGTTGTGACGCGACAGCGCGTGTCTGCCGCCCTGATGCCCCGAAACCGCTCCAGCCGGGCGCCTGGCCCGGACCGATGGCGCGGTCCGCAATGAGGCATGCGAAGTCGGCCTGTGCCACAGGCCACCGGAAAGTCTACCTCCCATGCCGCCTCAGGCTGACCGCATGTGGTCAAACGGCACGGGTCAGCCCGGTTCCGCCTTCAGGTAGGCCAGTACCGCCATGACCCGGCGGTTGTGGTCGTCGCTCGGCGGCAGTCCGAGCTTGGCGAAGATGTTGTTGGTGTGCTTGGCGATGGCCTTGTCCGTGACGAGCAGGAGGGCGGCGATCGCGGCGTTCGACAGGCCCTCGGCCATGAGCGCGAGCACCTCGCGCTCCCTGGGGGTCAGACGGCCCAGCGGTTCGTCGCGCTTCCTGCGGGTGAGCAACTGGCCGATCACCTCGGAGTCCATCGCCGTGCCTCCGGCCGCCACCCTGCGCACCGCCTCGACGAACTGCTCGACGTCGCCGATCCGGTCCTTCAGCAGGTAGCCGACCGCACCCGCCTGGTCGGACAGCAGCTCACGGGCGTAGAGCTGCTCGACGTACTGCGACAGGATCAGCACCGGCAGCCCCGGCCGGCGCCTGCGGGCCTCCAGCGCGACGCGCAGCCCTTCGTCGGTCAGGGTCGGCGGCAGCCGTACGTCGACCACGGCGACGTCGGGCCGGTGGCGAGTCAGCGCGCTGAGCAACATCGGCCCGTTGCCGACCGCCTCGACCACCTCGAACCCGGACGCCGACAGCAGGCGCACGAGCCCGTCCCTCAGGAGGGCGAGATCTTCTGCGATGACAACGCGCACGGTATCTCCACGATGAATTCGGTCGGCCCGCCGGCCGGGCTGCGGACGTCGAGCGTCCCGTCGAACGCCGACAGCCGGCGCCTGATGCCGTCGATGCCGGTGCCGCCCGGGTCGGCGCGGCCCCTCCCGTCGTCGCCCACGACCAGCCGCAGGACGCCTTTCGAGTGGCACAGCCGCACCCACGCGCGGTGGGCGCCGCTGTGCTTGGCCGCGTTCGTCAGGGCCTCGGCGGCGGCGAAGTAGACCGCGGACTCGACGGGCGCCTCCGGCCGGGAGGGCAGGTCGATGTCGACGTCCACCGTGAGGGGGACGTGCAGCGCGGCGGCCTCGAGTGCGCCGGCCAGGCCCCGGTCGGCCAGCACGGGAGGGTGGATGCCGTTCACCAGGTCGCGCAGGTCGGCCAGGGCCTGCCCGGCCGACTCCCACGCCTCCCCCACCAGCTCGCGAACCTGACCGGGATCGCTCGCCCGCCTGGCCAGGCCGAGGTTCATGCGCACCGAGACCAGCCTGGCCTGCGCGCCGTCGTGCAGGTCGCGTTCGATCCTGCGCAGCTCGGCCGCCTGCGCGCTCACCGCCGCGGCCCTCGACTCGGTCAGCTGCCTGACCCGGTCCGTGTCGCCGGGGCACAACAACAGCTCCGCCAGCCGCGCCTGCGTCCTGTGCAGGAGCGGGACGGCGGCCAGCGCGACGGCGACGATGGCGACGATCGCCAGCGACAGGGCGACCGTGAGCTGGGTGCTCGGCCGCACCGTCTGCAGCTTCCAGAGGACGGCGTCGGCCGACAGCACCCCGCCGACGACCAGCACGCCGCCGGGGCCGGTCACGGCCTGCACCGCGAGCCAGGCCGTCTCGCGGGCGTGAGCGCCCTCCCGCGACTCGCGTGCTCGAGCGTCCACCGGCGCCGCCGGCTCGTGGCCGAGCGCGCGGGCCGCCCAGGCCAGCTGGAACGTCGCCAGCGCGTGGACCATCGACCGCACCCCGGCCAGCGGGCGCACGCCGAGCCCGCCGATCGGGACCAGCGCCGCGCACCCGGCGAGCAGCAGGAGGAGCGCCCATGCCGCCACGCCGGCGGCGGCGTTCAGCAGCAGGCCGGCCACGGGCTCGGCCATGCGGCGCATCATGCTCACCCGAGCAGTCTGCCCGCTCCGCACGACCGGCGCGGTAGACCTGGGCCCACCATCATGGGTGGCGAAATTCCCCCGGCCCGGGGGACACAGGGCGCGCCTGACGGCGGCACGGCCCTTGTGGGCGGACGCCCGTACGTCTCCTTCCGCCGTCCCCTGCGCGAGGTCGGCGCGCTCCTGGACGCGGGCGCGGTGCACGGCGGGCGTACCGCCGCCATGCACCTGCGCTGCCTGGCCCGCAGCAACCGCATCGGACACGAGCGCGTCGGCGAGGTGCTGGAGCAGGTGGGCCTGGCCGAGGTCGCCGACCGGCGGATCGCCGGGTTCTCGCTGGGCATGCGGCAGCGGCTCGGCATCGCGGGGCGCGGTCATCCGTTCCGCCGCCGGGACCCTGGTCACGCTGATCGTGGTCCTGTTCGTGCTGCCGATCATGGCCCAGGCGCTGCCGGACCCGGCGGGGGCGCGGACCGCTCGCCCATTCCCGTACGAGGATGCCGGCACCACCTGCGCGCCTCCTCCCTCGTCGTGATCCTCGGCCCGGCGAGGTCGTCAGGACGCGTCGTGATCCTCGGCGGGCCGGTGAGGTCGTCAGGGCGCGTCGTGGTCCTCGGTGGGCAGGCCAGGGGCCACCCGCTTCGCGACCGGGAACAGGCTGATCTGGGCCTCGGCGATTCTGGCCCCGCTCGGAGCGTCCTCCTGATCGCGGAAGCGGGCGACGTACGGCTCGATCAGCTTCATGATCTCCTCGTTGAGCCGGCCGAGTTCCTGGGCGTCGACCCTGATCCTGGTGCGGCTGAAACCGCTCGCGTAGCGCCACTCCTCCGTGTCGTTGTCGAGGTTGGCCCAGCTGCGTTCCGCCTCCTCGTGGGCCTCCTTGTTGAACAGCGCTATCAACGACTTCTTCGCCTCGCGCACGTCCGGCGGGTCGCTGGGACTGACACCCACGCCGATCGGGGTGTCCACGACCTTCCACAATCGTTCCCTGCCGTCGCCGCGGGGCGGAGCGTCCTCGACGAAACCGTATTTGGCGAGCATGCGCAGGTGATAGCTGGCGGCGCTGGGCGTGATGCCCGCGTTCTCGGCCACCTCGGTGGCGGTGGCGCTGCCCTCGTCGGCCAGTTGGGTGAGGATCGCCAGCCGCGCCGAATGGGCCAGCGCTCGCATCGCCTTCGGATCGCTGAGCCAACCAGGTTCCCGCGTCATGTGCCCACGGTACCTCTGCCCGTGAATATCTGAAAGGTTGCCTTCACAACTCTGAAGGATTAACTTCACATCTATGAAGGGAACCTTTCACACCCGGCGTGACCGTCGTGCCCTCGAGCGCCCAGCCGGCGGACCGCCCGGCGCGGACAGCCCGGCCACCGGGTCCGGATCTCCTCCTCGTCCGTCCGGGCCCCATCTCGAAGCCGCCGCTCCTCTGCGCAAGCAGCACGACTACCGCCTGCTCTGGACGGCCAGGACGGTCTCGATCACCGGATCAGAGGTGTCCAAGCTGGCCATCCCCCTGACCGCGGTGACCCTGCTGACCGCATCGCCCTCACAGATGGGCCTGCTGACCGCTGCCGCCTCGGTGCCCGCCCTGCTGTTCGGGCTGCAGTCAGGGGCGATCGCCGACCGGCTCACGCGGCACCGTCCCCTGATGATCGCTTGCGAGCTCGTCTCCTGCGCGGCCGCCGTCACCGTGCCGGTGGCCTGGCTACTGGGCGTGCTGAACGTCGCCTGGCTGATCATCGTGGCCCTCGTGATCGGCATGGCTGGAGTGCTGTTCAAAGCCGCGAACTTCCCCCATCTGGCGGCCGTCGTCCCCTCCGAGCAGCGCACCGAGGCGATGGCCGGCCTGCAGGCGTCCTACTCGGTGGCCTCCGTGAGCGGACCAGGACTGGCCGGGCTCCTGGTACAGGTGCTCACGGCACCGCTGGCCGTCCTGGCAGAGGCGCTGTCGTTCCTGGCCTCGGCCCTGCTGCTGCGCTCCATCCGCACCCCGGAGCGGAACGAACCGGCCGCCTCCCGGGGGATGTGGCGCGACGTCAAGGAAGGACTGAAGGTCAGCGTCACCCACCCGGTCCTGCGCGCACTGCTCGGCGCGGGCGTCACGATCAACTTCTTCGCGATGGCGTTCACGGCCGTCCACATGCTCTACATGGTGAACACCCTCGGCATCCCCAAAGGGTTGATCGGTGTCCTCATCGCGTTGAGCGGGGCGGGTGGCCTGCTGGGCGCCTGGCTCACGGCCCGCCTGTCCAAACGCTACAGCGAGAGCCGGGTCCTGCTCGCCGCTGTTCTCTTCTTCCCCTCGGAGATCCTCGCGGTGGGACTGCTGACCGGCCCGCTGTGGTGGAAACTGTCGGTCCTGGCCGTGACGGGCACGCTCACGGGCGGCATCGTGGTGGCCTACGCCACCTGCATGGGTGCGATCACCCTGAGCGAAACCACCGCCGAGTTGCGCGGCCGGGTCAACGCCACCATGACGTTCGCGGTGCAGGGTGTCCTCGCCCTCGGCGGTCTGCTCGGAGGCCTTCTCGCGGAGGCGATCGGGCTGCGTGCGGTCATCCTGGTCTGCGCCGCGGGGATCGCCCTGAGCACCCTGTGGATCTGGACGTCTCCGCTGCGTCCGCGCCGTACCAGGTTCTCGGCGTCGGGCGAGCCAGGCGCCGACCCAGCGCTCACCTCGTCACTGAACGACCTCCTCAACTCCAATCCGCGGATCTACTGAACGACCCGCCAAGCAGCGTGGTCGCGCACCTCAGGTCGGCACCAGCTTGTGGACAACCCAGCGTCCTCCACAGAACGGCGTTCACCGCCCCTCCGCCAGGGCGCCGTGACCGAAAATCGCGCCATGAACGCCCACCCACCGACCCGCCGTCACCCGCAGTCCCCCCACACCGGCCCAACGACCCTCACCACCCGCAGGGCTTTCACAACCGCCGCCTCCACCACGGCCCAGACAGCCCCCACCACCACCCGCACCGCCTTGACGGCCGTCGTTTTCGTGGCCACCGTCCTCGCTGTCCCAGCGCCCGCAGCGGCAAGAGCCTCACCGCCTACATGGCGCTGGCCGCTGGACGGCCGCCCTCGCGTCATCCGCCGTTTCGCTCCGCCCCCAGAGCCCTGGCTGGCCGGTCACCGCGGTGTCGACCTGGCCGCCCCGGCAGCCGCCCCGGTGCTGGCGGCAGGCGCGGGCACGGTCCGGTTCGCCGGTCCCGTCGGAGGAAGGGGCGTGGTCACGGTCGAGCACGCAGGCGGCCTGCGCACGACGTACGTACCGGTCACGTCATCGGTGACACAGGGCCAGTCCGTCGAGCAGGGAGCCAAGCTGGGCGTGCTCGAGTCATCGACCGATCACTGCCAGGAGCCGTGCCTCCATTGGGGTCTCCTCCACGACACCCGCTACCTCGACCCTCTCCTCCTCCTGGGCCACGCCCCCATCCGCCTTCTCCCGTTCTGGCAGGCGGACTCCACGGCAAGCCCTGAATCCCCAGGCCACCGCGGTTCCCCGCCACCGTCAGACGTCCCCACTCCGCCGCCACCGCCGGCACGTTCAGTCACCGCTGCTCCACCACAGGCAAGATCGGCCTCGATCCCCTTTCGACCAGCGCCCGCCGCGGCAGCAACCGCCGCACCCCTTCCACAGGCGCTCACAGCTAACTGGACCACCGCATTCGGTCCACCCGTGCTCACAGCAAGCTGGACAACCGCATCCAGTCCGAACACACCCGCAGCAAGCTGGCCCACTGCCAGTCCACCGGCGACGTTCGCCACCGCTCCTGCCGCGCGACCGGTCCACAAGGCACTGCCATCCACCACGCCCTCGCCGTATCTGACGCGTTCGGCTTCAGCCACCCCACTCGTGAGCGCGATCGCCCTGGGCGCGCTCCTGGGCGGGTTCCTTCTCCTCGGCCTCGCCACGACCGTGCGCCGACGCCTGCGTTCCCGCCCCCGCCCCCGCCGACACGCCGCGCCACAGGGCCGCCACCGCAAGCAGCACCGCAGGAGAGGCGCCCGCGACCGCCGGCCGCACTGCGGTTGACCACGGACGACCGATGACCGGCACGGCCCTTATCCACAACCTCCCAGTAACCCACCCAGCCATCCCCAGAACCCCGTTCGGCCGACCTCGGTCCACCCCCCATCCACGAGAGTCGGTGCCCGACAGCCAGACGGAGGTGGCACATGCCCGCAAACAAGAGACTCGACCTCGGCAGGCAGGGCGAGCAGCTAGCCGTGACCTATCTGGAGGCACAAGGGATGAAAGTGATCGAGCGTAACTGGCGCTGCCGTCACGGCGAGATCGACGTCATCGCCGAAGAAGGCCCCAGCCTGATCGTGGCCGAGGTCAAGACACGATCGGGCACGTCCCACGGCACAGCCCTGGAGGGCGTGAGCCGGGCCAAGCTGGCCCGGCTCCACATGCTGGCGGCGAAATGGCTGGCCACGCAGCAACGCACCTTCGACACCGTGCGCGTGGACGTGATCGCTATCGAGCGCTTCGCCGGCGATTTCGCGCTGCGCCACGTGCGGGGGGCGATCTGATGGCCGTTGCCCGCACCCGCAGCGTGGCCGTCGTCGGAGTCGCCGGGCGCACCGTCGAGGTCGAGGCCGACGTGGGCAACGGACTCGCGGGCATCCATCTCATCGGCCTTCCCGACACCGCGCTCAGCGAGGCTCGCGACCGAGTCAGGTCGGCGGTCGTCAACAGCAGCTATCCCTGGCCCGATGCCCGCATCATTGTCAGTCTCTTCCCTGCCAGCCTGCCCAAACGCGGGTCCCAGTTCGATCTGGCCATAGCCGTGGCGATCCTGGGCGCGGCGGGAGTGATCCCTGCTGAGCGCATCGCGGAGCCGTTCTTCCTGGGTGAGCTCGGCCTCGACGGGCGCATCAGACCCGTGCGCGGCGTTCTCCCCTCGGTGCTCGGCGCCGCCGGACACGGTGGCGCCACGGTCGTCGTGCCGGCCGCCAACTCGGCCGAGGCGGCCCTGGTGCCCGACGTCAAGGTCGTTCCCATGTCCGGCCTGCGCCAGTTGGTCGAGTGGCTGCGCACCGGCGACGACCCGCCCGAGGCCCGGACCGGCGACATCGTGGAGCCTCAGAGGTCCGCCCCCGTCCCCGCAGTCGACCTGTCCGACGTCGTGGGCCAGCCGGTGGCCCGCCGAGCCCTCGAAGTGTGCGCGGCAGGCGGCCACAACCTGTGGATGCTCGGCCCACCCGGCACCGGCAAAACCCTGCTGGCCGAACGCCTCCCCACCCTCCTGCCGGATCTGGAGCTCGATCATGCCCTGGAGGTCACCGCCATCCATTCCGTCGCGGGTGTGCTGCCGCCCGAATCACCCATGATGAGCAGGCCGCCGTTCGTCGCCCCGCACCACACGGCGACGTCCGCCGCGATCATCGGCGGCGGCAGCACGGTCGTGCGCCCGGGGGCGGTCTCCCTCGCTCACAGGGGCCTGCTGTTCATGGACGAGGCTCCCGAGTTTCCCCGCCATGTCCTCGACTCCCTGCGGCAACCGTTGGAGTCCGGCCGGGTGACGGTGTCCAGATCCGCGGGATCGGTCACGTTCCCGGCCCGGTTCATGCTGGTCCTGGCCGCGAACCCCTGTCCCTGCGCCCAGGCCGACGACAAGAGCGAGACGTGCAGATGTTCCCCCACCACCAGACGCCGCTACCTCGGCAGGCTCTCAGGCCCGCTCCTTGACCGCATAGACATGAAGGTCACGGTCGTCCGCTCGTCAAGGCGCGAGCTCCTGGCCGACCGCCAGTTCGTGGAGACCAGCAAGACGGTGGCCGAACGCGTCCTGGTGGCGCGTGACCGAGCCGCCAAGCGCCTGGCCGGCACCCCCTGGCGCACCAACGCCGAGATCCCCTCCTCCATGCTGTATGCCGACTACCGTCCGGGGGAGGCGGCCATGCGGCCCATGACGTCCTGCCTCGACTCCGGCATCCTCACCGCACGCGGCCTCGACCGGGTGGTCCGGATCGCCTGGACCCTCGCCGATCTGGCAGGCAAGGACCGCCCGGAGGAGGACGAAACCACCGGCGCCCTCAGTTTCTGGCTGGGAGTCACGTCGTGACACCGCCCAATCTTCACAACGCCTTGGCCGTCCCGTCGTCCGTCCCACTCCACGAAGGCACCGTCAGCCCCATGCCATCCACTCCTGCCGCCCCAGCGACCACGACGCCCCAGCCCTCTGCCTCCCATCCACCCATTCAGCCCACCCAGCAGTTCCACATCCAGGACACGAGTGGCCCGACCTCTCCCGTCCAGGAGCCCCCCGCTACGCCGGCTCCTCGCACGCCGGACGCCCGGCCCTCGCAAAACTTTCACCCCACCGGGGACGGTGAGGGGGCCACGGTCGCCGTGACCCGACGATCAGGACGGCAGGAGACAGACGAGCTGGTGGCCAGGGCTGCTCTCATGCGCGCCGCTGACGTGGGCGACCCGGTCATGGGCCGCCTCGTCGCCCAGTACGGCGCATCAGAGGCGGCGGCAGCGATCCGCGCACGCGCCTTGCCACCCGACTTCGCCGCGCGAGAGGCCCAGCACGGGCGCCCGCCTGACCTGACCCGCCGGCTGAACGCCTGGTACGCCCGCCTGGCGACCGCCAAGCCCGCAGCCGACCTGGAAGCAGGCGAGAAGGCCGGAGCCAGGCTGATCATTCCCGGCAGCCCGGAATGGCCTACTCAGCTGGACCAGCTGGGGCCGAGCCGTCCCCTCGGGCTGTGGTTGCACGGCACGGCCGACCTCCGCTTCGCGTGCCTCAAGTCCGTCGCCGTGGTCGGCGCCCGCGCCGCCACGTCATACGGTTCGCACATCGCGGCCCAGTTCGGTGTCGGTCTCAGCGAATCAGGCTGGACGGTCGTGTCGGGTGGCGCCCACGGCGTGGACGGGGCGGCCCACAAGGGAGCCCTGGCGTCGGATGCGCCGACGGTGGCCGTTCTGGCCTGCGGCGTGGACGTCTGCTATCCGAGCAGTCACGACACCCTGTTCGCGGCCGTCAGGGAGCGGGGGGTCGTGATCAGCGAGTGCCCACCGGGCGTCCATCCCACCCGGGCACGCTTCCTCATCAGAAACCGCCTGATCGCCGCCCTGTCGAGAGGCACCGTGGTGGTGGAGGCGGCCTTGCGTAGCGGCGCGCTCAATACGGCCGCCCATGCCCTGTCCCTCAACAGGCATCTGGGGGCCGTGCCTGGCCCGATCACTTCGAGCATGTCGGCCGGCTGTCACCGGCTTCTTCGGGAGCGCAAAGCGGTATGCGTGACGACCCCGGAGGAGATGATCGACCTCGTCGGCGTGATAGGCGACGACCTGGCCCCGCAGAGCCGGGTGGCCGCCGTTTCCAGGGACAAACTCAACGACTCCACCAAGAGGGTGCTGGACGCGGTCCCTGCCCGAGGCGGCGCCGGCCCAGCTTCCATAGCGGTTGCTGCGGGAGTCAGCCTGGATGCGACTTTGAGCGCGCTGGGCGGCCTGGCAGCCGCAGGCTACATAGAACGCGCCGCCAACGGCTGGCGCCTGCGCAAGCCGGCAACGAGCTATCGCAAGGCTCCCGAATCAACCGCCCTACGACCCCCACTCACCGCGGAAGCCGCCGATCAGGCAGATGATCCTCCGTTTCCGGACGACCTGCCCGCCCCCTACCAAGCGGCGGAGAGGAGGGACGCCTGACGTCTCACGGTCCGCCTGACACGCACCGCGTCACCGGACGGCGGGCGGACATGGTGACGGCCATCGCGTGATCCTTGGAGGGCCTGCTTCAAGACCGTAGAAGAGCACCGCGATGGCCGCACACCACAGTCTGGCGTGTGTGCACCGGAAGGCGAAGAGGACCGCGCACCAGTGACTCCTACTTTTTGCTGACATAGTTGCGGATCATGACAATCGATTGTTGAGGTTGCCTCCCGGCGCATGAGGCGATGATGCGGGCCTTACGAAGCTCGCACCGACGACGGCAAAGGGAGCCGTCACCGCTACGCGGACACGGCCGGCGGGACGAAGAAACGACGGGATGATCGCGGGGTCCACGATGACCACAGACGCCGGTAAGGACGGACAGCGCGCCCAACCGGATGACGCGGACATGAGCGACACATACGCTCGGCACCGCGACATGACCGACACGAAAGAGGATGGTGACGTGGAAGACATGGCCCGGACGGACGGTGATGCGGCGGTGAGCAGCGACGAAGTGCTGGCGGACTTCGGCCGGTATCTGCGGCTTGAGCGTGATCTGTCACCGCACACGGTCCGGGCTTACCTGACCGACATCACCTCTTTGCTCGATCACCTGGGCGGGCACCTCGACAGCCTGGACATCGGAGCTCTCAGGGGGTGGCTGGCCGGCCAGCATGAGGCGGGAAAAGCGCGGGCAACGCTGGCGCGCCGGACCGCCTGTGCCCGCACCTTCACCGCCTACTGCCATCGTCGCGGCTGGCTGTCCACGGACCCAGGTTTGCTGCTTGGCACCGCCAGGACGCCCCGGTCGCTGCCGTCCGTGCTCGACCAGGAGCAGGCCCAGGCCGTGATGGACGTCCCCGCCACCGCGGAGCCGAAAGAACTGCGCGATCAGGCGTTGCTGGAGCTGTTGTACGCCACGGGTGTGCGGGTGAGCGAGTTGTGCGCACTGGACGTCGATGATGTCGACCGTGACCGGCACGTCATCACGGTTCTGGGCAAGGGGCGTAAGGAGCGTTCGGTGCCGTTCGGGCTGCCCGCTCTCCGAGCGCTGGACAGATGGTGTATTCACGGACGGCCGCTGTGGGCCCGGGCCAGGTCGGGGCCCGCGCTCTTTCTCGGAGTGCGCGGGGGCCGCATCGACGCGGGCACCGTCCGGCGGGTGGTGCACGCGCGACTGGCCCAGGTCGATGGGGCGCCGGACATGGGGCCGCACGGTCTCCGGCACACTGCGGCGACGCACCTGCTGGAGGGCGGTGCGGACCTGCGTAGCGTTCAGGAGTTGCTCGGGCACGCGTCGCTGAACACCACGCAGATCTACACCCACGTCTCTATCGAGCGTTTGCGGGCGGCCTACCGGCAGGCACATCCCAGGGCCTGAGTGGGCTTGCCGGCGTAACACCGGCAGGCTCCTAGACCTCTCACCCTCACCGCGCGGTCACCCGGAGAAGCCCTCCTTGGGCATCTCCAGGTCTGCTTTGGCCAGTTCTTCGACGTTGACGTCCTTGAACGTGACGACGCGTACGTTCTTCACGAATCGGGCGGGCCGGTACATGTCCCACACCCAAGCGTCCTGCATCTTCACGTCGAAGAAGACGTCGCCGTTCTCCGCAGTGCGGACATCGAGATCGACCGAGTTGGTCAGATAGAACCGCCGCTCAGTCTCCACCACGTATGTAAACAAACCGACGACATCGCGGTATTCGCGGTAAAGCTGCAGCTCCATCTCGGTTTCGTACTTTTCGAGATCCTCTGCGCTCATCGCGGTCCTCCTGTCGTACCGGTCCCCCGGTTCGCCTGGTCAGGCAACCCCGGCCCCCATTTCATTTTCACCCATCCCCCTCGCCACCGTGACGAAGGAGTAACGGTGATCAGGACACGGACCATGCGTTTCCAGCGCCAGCCGGTGTCCTGGTGTGACATACCCCTTGTGCTCGGCGAAGCCGTACTGCGGGAAGCGCTCGTCCAGCGCGACCATCAGGCGATCCCTCGTCACCTTGGCCACGATCGACGCGGCCGCCACGCACGCGGCCACCTGATCCCCCTTCCAGACGGCGAGCGACGGCGCGGGCAACCCGGGCACCGGGAAACCGTCCGTCAGGATGTACTCAGGGTCACAGGACAACTGTGCGACAGCACGCCGCATTCCCGAAACGTTGCATTTGTGGAGACCTTTGGCGTCGATCTCCCCGGGCGGGATGATGACGATGCCGACGTGGGCGACGCGCAAGATCGCGTCGTAGAGCCGTTCGCGCACCGCCGGAGCGAGCAGTTTCGAGTCGCCCAGGCCGTCGACCGGCTTGCGCAGGATGACGGCCGCGACCACGAGCGGCCCCGCGCACGCGCCACGGCCGGCCTCGTCGACACCCGCGATGGGGGTGAGGCCGCGGCGGGCGAGCGCCCGTTCGTAGGCGTAGAGTCCGGAATCTCGCCGGACGACGCTGGGGCGAGGGCGGAACGCAACTGTCATGACAGAGGCAGCGTACGCCTCATTCGCCGCAAACCGCGACCGGAAGCCGATCTACTTGACCTTGTCGAAAGCCTCGGGCTGAGAGAAGAGATAGCCCCGCGACAGCGGCCAATAGCGCACCACGGCCTTGCCGATCACCGCGTCTTCCGAGATGAACCCGCCACCCGGCTCCTCCATGTGCGCCCGGGAGTCGGCCGAGGCGCTGCGGTGGTCGCCCATCAGCCAGAGCTTGCCGGCCGGCACCTTGACGTCGAACTTATCGCCGGAAGCGTAATCGTCCGGGTAAAGGTAGGAGGACTCGTCAAGCGGCTTGCCGTTGATGGTGATGCGCTTGTCGGCGTCGCAACACTTGACGCGGTCGCCGCCGACCCCGATGACGCGCTTGATGGTGTCTTCGCCGTTCCAGCCCTTGAACACCACGATGTCGCCGCGCTCGGGCTTGCCAGAAAGCTTGTTGACGAAGATCCGGTCGTCAAGCTGCAGGGTGTTCTCCATCGACACGGACGGGATGTAGAACGACCCGACCACGAAGGCCTGCAGCAGCAGCGCGATGCCGACCCCCAGAACGAGCAGCAGCACCGTCTCGCGGAAGCTGCCCTTCTTTTTCTTCTCTTTGCCCACGCCCTCCGCCTTCTTGGTGACGGCCATCAGCGCTTCCTCCGCAGCCGGCGCCGAACCAGGACCAAGGGTACGGCCAGCCCGAACCCGGCGACCAGCGGTACGGATCCGCCGAACGCGTGGAGCGCGGGTTGGGCGAACGTCTCGGGAATGTCTATCGAGGAGGCACGGTCGAACGGCCACACGATCACGAACGCCCGTCCGATGACCTGGCCCACCGGAATGGAGCCGCCGCCCGCGTCGCCGCTGTGGGCGCGGGAGTCGAGCGACACCGAGCGGTGGTCGCCCATCACCCACAGCCGCTCGGGCGGCACCTTGACGTCGAAGAACTTGTCAGAGGGCACGTTGCCTGGATAGAGGTAGCTCTCCTCGTTGATGGGCGTGCCGTTGACCGTGATGCGGCCTTTGGAGTCGCAGCACTTGACGTGGTCGCCGCCGATGCCGATGACCCGCTTGATGTAGTCCTTCTCGCCGGGGATGACACCGAACGCCGTGCCGACCCAGCGGAAGAACGCCGCGACAGGGTTGGACGGCTCCTCCATCTGGAACTCGCCGTCCCAGGAGTCGACACCCGAGAAGACCACCACGTCGCCGCGCTCGATGTCGCGCGTGTGGTAGACGAGCTTGTTGACGAGAACCCTGTCGTTGGTCAGCAGGGTGTTTTCCATCGACTCCGACGGAATGTAGAAGGCCTGGACCACAAAGGTTTTGATGATCAGGGCCAGCACCAGAGCGACAACGACAAGAACAGGAAGCTCTTTCCAGAACGACCCCTTCTTCTCCTTTTTTCCGCCCTTAGCCGGCTTCTGAGTCTCTTCGGCGACCACGTCCACCTCGTCCTCGACAGGGCGGCGCGCAGCGCCGTGCTCCTGGCTCTCGCTAGTCATCGCTGACGAGCCTAGATGATGTCCCGGCTCGACAAGCCTGGACCGACGTTACACCCACGCACGAGTCGCTCCACATAAAGGAAACGGCCCCGTAAAGCCGAAAGGCCCGCGCCGTAGCGCGGACCTCGGAAAGAGCAGGACCTACTTCGCGGGCGTCGTCTCGCGCTTCTCGCGGATGCGGGCGGCCTTACCGCGCAGGTCACGCATGTAGTAGAGCTTCGCGCGACGCACGTCGCCGCGGGAGACGAGCACGATCTTCTCGATGACGGGGCTGTGCACAGGGAAGGTGCGCTCGACGCCGACGCCATAGCTGACCTTGCGAACGGTGAAGGTCTCGCGGGCGCCGCTGCCCTGCCTGCGCAGCACGAAGCCCTTGAAGACCTGGACGCGGGAGCGGTTGCCTTCGACGACGCGTACGTGAACCTCGAGCGTGTCACCGGGGCGGAAATCCGGCACGTCGCTGCGCAGGGTCGCCTTCTCGAGCTCCTGGATCTTCGTGTGCATGAGAGCTGTCCTCAAGTCCTCGTGAGCACGCGGAGGTCCACCCGGCCATGGCTCGTGGCGGACACGCCTGCTGATGTGATGAAACCCAGGACCGTTTCCCGGGCATGACAGACCAACCACAACAGGTTGGCAGCGATTCAGTTTGCCATATCTTCCGGCTCGACGCGAAACGACAGCTCCTCGAGAAGTCTCCTGTCGTGCTTGTCGAGCGTCTCGGGGTCGAGCTCCGCCGCGAGTTCAGGCCGGTTTCGTACGGTACGGCGCAGCGCCTCGTCCCGCCGCCATCTCGCGATTTTTCCGTGATGTCCGGACAGCAACACGTCGGGCACCTCGCGCCCCCGCCAGACGGGAGGCTTGGTGTAGACAGGCCCCTCGACGAGGTTGCGCATGGCCCCGGGGGCGAAGGAGTCGTCGACGGCCGACTGTGCGTTGCCGAGCACGCCCGGCAGCAGCCTGCCGACGGCCTCCACCATGACCAGCACCGCCACCTCGCCGCCGGCCAGCACGTAGTCGCCGATGCCGACCTCGTCGACCCGCAGCCGCTCGGAGTATTCCTCCACGACGCGCGAGTCGATCCCCTCGTAACGCCCGCACGCGAACAGCAGCCACGGCTCGGCCGCCAGCTCCTGCGCGAGCTCCTGGGTGAACGGCCGCCCGCTCGGGGTCGGCACGACCATCCGCGGCGCGCCGTCACCGATCACGGAGTCGATGGCCTCGCCCCACACCTCGGGTTTCATGACCATGCCGGGACCCCCGCCGTAAGGGGTGTCGTCCACGGACTTGTGCACGTCGTGGGCCCAGTCGCGGAGCTGGTGCACGCGCACGTCGAGCGTGCCGCGCTCGCGCGCCTTGCCGATCAGCGAGACGTCGAGCGGCGCGAAGTATTCGGGGAAGATCGAGACGATGTCGATCCGCATCACAGCAGGCCCTCCGGCGGATCGACGACCAGCCGTCCGGCCTCCACGTCGACCACGGGCACGAGGGCCTTGACGAACGGGATCAGCGCGTCGTCGGCACCGCGGCGGCGCACGACCAGGAGGTCCTGGCCGTGATGGAGCACATCGGTGATCTCGCCCACGGGCTCACCAGAAGCGGTCTCGACCGCCAGGCCGATGAGCTGGTGGTCGTGGAACTCGTCGGGATCGTCGGGCGGCGGCACCTGGCCGGAGTCGATGACCAGCATGGTGTTGCGCAGATCTTCGGCCGCGTCACGGCCGGCGACCCCGGCGAACGACACCAGCAGCAGGCCCTTGTGCCAGCGGCGGCTCTCGACGACGAGCGGCCCCTTGCCGGCCGGGTCGGTGGCGATCGACGTGCCGGGGGCGAAACGCAGCTCGGGATCGTCGGTGCGCACCTCCACGGTCACCTCACCGCGTACGCCGTGCGGACGGCCTATCCGGCCGACGACCAACTGCACGTGAATTCGCCCTTTCTCAACGCGAGCGCCCCCATCGGAGAGACCGATGAGGGCGCGCAAACCTGACGCTAACGGACTACTTCGTGCAGATCGAGCAGATCGACTCGCACGTACTTCCCGTCGGCCAGGGCGTTCACGACCGTGCGCAGCGCCTTGGCGGTGCGCCCGCCGCGTCCGATGACCTTCCCCAGGTCCTCGGGGTGCACCCGGACCTCCAGGACGCGCCCGCTGCGGATGCGGCGTGCGCGGACCCGGACATCGTCTGGATGTTCGACGATGCCCTTGACGAGGTGCTCGAGAGCCTCCTCGAGCACGTCAGGCCTCGCCCTCGGCCTGGGTCTCGGCGGGGGCCTCGGCCTCTTCCTTCTTCTTGGCCTTCTTCGGCGGCGTGGTGGCGGCCGTGCCGGTGTCGCCACCGGACAGCGCCTCCTTGGCCGCGGCCTCGTAAAGGGCGTGACGGTCAGGCGCGGGCTCGGCGACCTTGAGAGGCTCGGGGGCGGGCTCGCCCTTGAACTTCTGCCAGTCGCCGGTGAGCTTGAGGAGCTTGAGCACCGGCTCGGTCGGCTGCGCGCCGACACCCAGCCAGTAGGCCGCACGCTCAGCGTTGATCACGATGCGCGAAGGGTTTTCCTTCGGGTGGTAAAGACCGATCTCCTCGATCGCCCGGCCGTCACGCTTGGTGCGGCTGTCGGCGACGACGATGCGGTATTGAGCGTTGCGGATCATGCCGAGCCGCTTGAGCTTGATCTTGACTGCCACGGGTGTGGTCTCTCCTGCATTCGCATGTGGGTGAACGGCGCCTCGCCGAGTGGGGCACGACGGGACGACGCTCCAGGGACAGGCGTGTCCTGCGGGAGGTGAGAGGGCACCCGCCTGGTCACGATGTTCCAACATGTCATTCTGCCAGACCGACGACACTGCCCACGACCGTCGGCGGCACGCCGCCGCAAAGGGTCGGCAAGCTCCCGGCCTCCCTTCCGTTACGCCCCGTCGGCCCGGGTATGCCCCCATCCCGCGCCCTTCACCACACCTTCATTCCGAGCGAACAACGGCGGACGGCCCGGGCAACGAGCGAAGCCCGGACAGGTGGCAGGTGCACCGGTCGACGCGGTGGGTGGCGAGACGGGCGGCCAGGCCCGGCCGTTGTGATCACCGGTCCTGGCCGGAGGCGTGATGACGACCGACCTGGTACGTGGTGACCGGCCTCCGGAGGTGTAGCGAGCGGGCCGGGCGAAGGTGTGGTGATGGGCCCGCCGGGCCCGGGTGGTGGGTGGGCGCCGGCGGGAGCGGGGTTATTTCTGGCCGGGGAGCCGGAGCTTGGAGGGGTCGAAGCCGGGCGGCAACTCCACCCCCGGGGGCAGTTTGCCGCCGAGGTTGCCGAGCACGCCGCCCTGCTTGGGCTCTGTGGGCGTCTCGGTGGAGGGCTTGCCCATGGCGGCCTTGCGCGGGTCGCCGCTGACGCGCCGCCCCTTCTTGGCCTTCTTCTGGGACTTGCCTCCCTTGCCGCGGCCGCCCCCGCCCGGCATGCCGGGCAGGCCCATGCCGCCGGCCATCCGCTTCATCATCTTCTGGGCCTCGAAGAAGCGGGTCACGAGGTTGTTGACGGCGCTGACGGTGACGCCGGAGCCGGTGGCGATGCGGGCGCGGCGGGAACCGTTGATGATCTTGGGGTCCTGGCGCTCGGCCGGGGTCATCGAGCGGATGATGGCCGCGATGCGGTCGAGGTCGCGGTCGTCGATGGAGTTGATCTGGTCGCGCATCTGCCCCATGCCGGGCATCATGCCGAGCAGGTTTTTGATCGGCCCCATCTTCTGGACCATCTGCATCTGCTCGAGGAAGTCTTCGAGCGTGAAGCTCTCGCCCGAGGTGAGCTTGCCCGCCATCTTGGCGGCCTGCTCCTCGTCGAACGTCTTCTGGGCCTGCTCGATCAGGGTGAGGATGTCACCCATGTCGAGGATGCGGGAGGCCATCCGGTCGGGGTGGAAGGCGTCGAAGTCTTCCAGCTTCTCGCCCGTGGAGGCGAACATGATGGGCCGGCCGGTGATGTGCCTGACCGAGAGCGCCGCGCCGCCGCGGGCGTCGCCGTCGAGCTTGGTCAGCACGACGCCGTCGAAGCCGACGCCTTCCATGAACGCCTGCGCCGTCGTGACGGCGTCCTGGCCGATCATGGCGTCGACCACGAACAGGACCTCGTCGGGCTGGACCGCGTCGCGGATGTCGGCGGCCTGGCGCATCATCTCCTGGTCGATGCCGAGCCGGCCCGCGGTGTCGATGATGACGATGTCGTGCTGCAGGCGCCTGGCCTCGTCGATGGAGGTGCGGGCGACGCCGATCGGGTCGCCGACGCCGTTGCCTGGCTCGGGCGCGTAGACGGCGACCTCGGCGCGCTCGCCCACGACCTGGAGCTGCTGGACGGCGTTGGGGCGCTGGAGGTCGGCCGCGACCAGCATGGGCGCGTGCCCCTGCTCGCGCAGCCATCGGGCCAGCTTGCCCGCCAGGGTGGTCTTGCCCGCGCCCTGGAGGCCGGCGAGCATGATGATGGTCGGGGGCGTCTTGGCGAAACGGAGCCTGCGGGTCTCACCGCCGAGGATCCCGATCAGCTCGTCATTGACGATCTTGACGACCTGCTGCGCCGGGTTCAGCGCCTGGGAGACCTCTGCGCCGCGGGCGCGCTCTTTGACCTGGGCGACGAACGCCTTGACCACAGGGAGGGCGACGTCGGCCTCGAGCAGCGCGATGCGGATCTCACGGGTGGTGGCGTCGATGTCGGCATCGGACAGCCGCCCCTTGGATCGGAGGGAGGAGAAGACCGATGTCAACCGGTCGGATAGCGTCTCGAACACGTGGTTGGCCAGTCCTCGAAGCGAAGGTACGTCTAAGCGTCCAGCCTAGCCGCTCTGCTAGCCGCTCCAGCCGGGCACGGCCATCCGAACCGTGAGCGCGTGTTCGACCAGGTTGATCAGCGTGGCCTTCACGGAGTCCTTCGACCTGGCGTCCAGGCGCACCATCGGGATGTGCGGGGCCAGGGTCAGGGCGTCGCGGACCTCGGCGTCGCTGTGGGCGTACTGGCCGTCCCAGCCGTTCACTCCGACGATGAACGGCAGTTGCGCCTCTTCGAAGTAGTCGATGGCGGGGAAACTGTCGGCCAGCCGTCGCGTGTCGACCAGCACCACCGCGCCGATCGCCCCGCGCACCAGGTCGTCCCACATGAACCAGAACCGATGTTGCCCGGGCGTCCCGAACAGATAAAGGATCAGGTCACGGTCGAGGGAGACCCGGCCGAAGTCCATCGCCACGGTCGTCGTCGACTTCAACGGCGTCATGCCCAGATCGTCGATGCCCTTGGAGGCATCCGTCATGACGGCCTCCGTGGTCAACGGCATGATCTCCGACACCGCGCCGACGAACGTCGTCTTGCCCACCCCGAAGCCCCCGGCGACGACGATCTTCGTCGAGGTCAAGCCCGGGCTAGAGCCTGCGAAGTCCACTGAGCACCCTTTCCAGCAGGTTGACGTCCGGCCTACCCTCATCCAGCTGCGGCTGATGCACCCGGACCAGGCCCTCGGCCGCCATGTCAGCGATCAGAACACGCACCACGCCGAGCGGCATCCGCAGCAACGCCGAGACCTCGGCCACCGATCTGACCTGGAGGCACAGCTGGCTGATGGCTTTGTACTCGGGCGTGATGTGCGAGAACTCCCGGTGCTCGGCCGTGGCCGAGGAGACCAGGGCCTCCATCGCCAGCTTGACCCTGGGCGCGGTCCGCCCGCCCGTGACGGCGTAGGGCCGCACCGGCGAGGCGGGATCGGAGCTGGGGGGCTGTGGAGGAGGTGGGGGCTCCCAGCTGCCGCTGTTGTGAGAGTTCCAGCCGCCGCTGTTGGAGTTCCAGCTGCCGCTGTTCCATCGGGGGTCTGTCACCTACATCACCTGGTCTGGCTGGCGCGCAACTCCGCACGCACAGCCGGAGTCAGCACCTGACCGGCGCGATCCACCATCAGCGTCATCTGGTACGCCACCAACCCCATGTCACAGTCCGGAGCCGCCAGCACCGCCAGACACGAACCATCACTGATCGACATGATCAGCATCAACCCACGCTGCATCTCCACGATCGTCTGATTGACCGCACCCCCCTCGAACACCCGCGCCGCACCCTGCGTCAAACTCACCAGACCCGACGCGATCGCCGCCAGCTGATCCGCCCGATCAGCCGGAAACCCCGACGACGCCGCAAGCGGCAACCCGTCAGACGAAACGACCACCGCGTGCGCGACCCCGGGGACGGAGTTGACGAAATCGGTGATTAACCAATCCACCCCGCGTGCCGACTGGCTCAGGTCACTCATGACCGCTCATCCCTGCTTTCAACACTCCTGGGGCCGGAGGGATACGTCCTGCCCTCGCTGATGTCATCACGTGCCGCCCGGAACCCCTGCTGGAAGCTGGAGAGCCGGCTGCGCACCCGCTCCGGCGAGACCGCGGGCATCGGCGCGACGCCCTTCGGCGCGGAGACTGTGTCGGCGGAGCCGGGCACCAGGTTGGCCTTGGGCACCCGCTTGGGCAGCCCGGCGGCCGTGGCGCCGTCGCGTACGGGCTCGACGACGGCTTCGGCGGCGCTCCAGCCGGCGTCGGCCTTGGCGGAGCCCCAGGTGGCGCCGCTGTCAGGACCGTGTTCGAACCAGGCCGACTCGACCGAGGCGAAGATCGGCAGATATTCGTCCCCGGCGGAGGCCGGCTTCACGGCGGGCATCGGGCCTGTCGCGGCGGCCTCGGTCTCGGGGAAGTCGTACCTTCCCGCGTCGGGGTCCGGTCTGCCGGCGTTCGCCCGGTCGCCGGTGGGCCGCTGCGGCAGCGGGTTGCTGCTGCTCATCCAGTTGCCGGGCGGGCTCGCGGGATTACGGGAGGGGACCCAGACGTCGGCGGTGTCGTAACCGCCGCCGTTGTTGCGCGGATCGGAGGGCCAGCCGGAGTCCATGCTCCCCCGAGGGGAGAAGGAGGAGGGCTGCGAGGAGAACGGCGGTTGCGACGGGAACGACGGCTCTGAGGGGAACGACGGGTGCCCGGGCCCCGGCTGGTAGCTTCCGCCCGCGCCCCACTGGGGGGCAGGCGGCTGCGCCGCGGGCTGGCGGGCGCCGAAGCTCTCGTCGAACGAGATGCTGTCCTGCTGGCCCATGCCGTTGTTCGCGGGGGTCGGGCCGTAGGCGGGGGCCTGCGAGCCCAGGAGCGCTTCCGGCATGAGGACCATGGCGGTCAGCCCGCCGGAGCCGTGCGGGCGCAGCTGCACCCGGATGCCGTGGCGGTGCGCCAGGCGAGCGACCACGAACAGGCCCATGCGCCGCGACACCGACACGTCCACGGTGGGGGCTTCCAGGAGGCGATCGTTGGCCTGGGTCAGTTCGTCGGGGGTCATCCCGATGCCGGAGTCGGTGATCGACAACATCACGCCGCCCCCGTCGATCCTGCTGCCCGACACCGTCACCCGCGTCTCACGCGGCGAGAACGACAGGGCGTTCTCCACCAGCTCCGCGATCAGGTGGATGACGTCGTTGACCGCCTGACCGGCCACCGACACCCCGTCGGGCACCTGCAACACGACCCGCTCGTAGTTCTCCACCTCCGACAGGGAGGCCCGGGCGACGTCGACCA
Source organism: Nonomuraea sp. B5E05 (assembly GCF_039880665.1). Lineage (NCBI taxonomy): Bacteria > Bacillati > Actinomycetota > Actinomycetes > Streptosporangiales > Streptosporangiaceae > Nonomuraea > Nonomuraea sp. B5E05. The sequence goes on along the minus strand of NZ_JBDPMJ010000019.1, from coordinate 114,092 downwards.
GCTTGACGGGTTTGCTCCAGCGGCGTGGCGGGTCCTGCCCCGCCAGCACCAGCAGGTTCTCACTGTTACGCCGCATACGCGTGGCCAGGTGATCCAGCTTAAACAGGTTCCCGAGCCGCTGCTCGTCCTGCTCACCCTGCTCCAGACCGTCGATCAACGTGATCTGCCGCTCCACCAGCGTCTGACTACGCCGCGACAGGTTCACGAACATCGCGTTCACGTTGCTCCGCAGCCGCGCCTCCTCGCCCGCCAGCCGCACCGCCTCACGGTGCACCTCGTCGAACGCCCGCGCGACCTCACCGATCTCGTCGTTGGAGGCGACGCCGATCGGGGTCACGGGCCCGATCGAGTCTTCGCCACTCTCGCGCAACTGCTTGACGGTCTCCGGCAGGCGGCGGCCGGCGATGAACAGCGCTTCCCTGCGCAGCCTGCGCAGGGGGCCGCTCAGCGAGCGGGCCATGAAGACGGTGACCAGCAGCACGAGGAGGAGCAGAGCTGCGATCACGCCACCGACGATCACGGCGTTCTGCTGCTCCGCGCCTTCCAGGGTGCGGCTGCGCAGCACGATGGAGTCGGCCGTCTGCTGCTCGACGGAGCGCATCCCGTCGATGGTCTCGCTGATGGCGTCGAACCACGCCTTGCCGTCGCGGGTGAGGCCGAGCCTGCGGTCGCGCAGGGGCAGGCCGTCGTCCTGCAGGAGCAGGGCTCGGGCCAGCAGGACCTCGGCGCGGTCCACGGACCGGCCGCTGACGGAGTCGTCGTAAGCCTGGCGGAGCTGGAGGGAGACCTGCGACTTGAAGGTGGCGAGCTCGCTGTTCCGCTGGGCGCGGGCGGCGATGAAGGAGTCGAGCTCGGCCTTGCCGAACTCGCCGGTGGCCAGGGCGGCGACGAGCAGCGCGCGCTGGGTGGAGACGTACTGCTTGGCCCTGGCCAGGGCGGCGAAGCCGGACACGCTCGCGGACAGTTCCTTGTCGACCGCGCCCTGGTCGATCTTGTCGTTCAGCGAGAGAAGGTCGGAGATGGTCCGGTCGTAGAGCTCGATGACGGAGTTGACGTCGAGTTGGGAGGCGACCGCAGTGTCTCGCGAGGTGGCGAGCTCGTCGAAGCGGTTCTTGATGCGCAGGGCCTCGGGGGCCGCCGAGTTGTCGGAGGACATGAGGGCCTCGATGCCCGGCTTGACGTCGGCGACGAGCTTGTCGACGTTCTCGTACTGGGCCGCGACGTCCGCCTTCTCGTCGTCCGAGGTCCGGCGTCCCAGGGCGACGAACCGGGCGGTCAGGTCGCGTTCGCGCTCGACCTCGTGGGCGAGGGCGGTCAGCCGGCTCGCCAGCACGGCCACTTCGTTGACCTGGGCGTATTCACCAGCGGTGGCGATCGAGGTGGTGACGCGCAGGCCACCGAACACGAGCGCGGCGAGGGTCGGGATGACGACGATGACCAGCAGCTTGGAGCGCACTCGCCAGTTGCGCACGGAGAAGCGAGATCCCGCCTGGCGTTTGTCGACCGCGTCCGCGCCGTCCGGCTCGGACATCTCTGGCCCACGGGGGCCTTGTCGGGGGGCTTGTTCTGTTAAGCCCTGTTCGCCGCCCGTAGGGGGGACCACAGTCTTCACTTGCCTCCGCAACCTCTCCTCGGATGGCCTGGTGCACGTAGATCACGTCATTACGCATGTTTGCCATGTGACGCCGACGCACCCTTGGGGCGAGAGCTAATTGGAGCACATCTACCTGAGATCGGCCAATACCGCAAAGATCACAAGCAACACACGGCTCTGCATTTTACGCAATTCACCACACCTGCCCCAGCCGTGCGGTCAAGGACTCCAGATTTCCCGACAAACGGACAAACCACCGCAAAATACCATATATGTGGATATATCTTGTTAATTTCAGGTGTTCCAGGTGACCTGGTCAGCATGGCCTGCGCTAAGGTGCCAGCGTCGTTGAACACCCCCGTTCGCACTCACCCCCCGGTTCAAAGGAGACCCGCAATGCGGTTCGGTGCATTAGGGCGTACTGCCCTGGTTGGGCTTGTGGCCACCCTCGTCATCACTGGGTGCTCCGGTTCTGACGACAAGGCCGAGGGCTCAGGCGCCGACGCCGGTATGAAGACCGACCTGCTGATCGGCCAATATCCCGGCGCGGACTCGGCGCCGCTGTTCATCGCCATGGAACGAGGCTTCTTCAAGGAGGAAGGCCTCACCGTCAAGCAGGAGCCCATCCAGGCTCCGCAGCAGGTCCTGGGAAAGCTTTCGAATGGCGCCATGGACGTCGTTCTCGGTAGCTACGCCACCATCCTGACGATCCAGGAACAGGGCACCGAGAAGTTCAAGTACATCGCCGACTCCTACCAAGGCGCGCAGGGCGCGTTCGGCATCATGGTGAAGAAGGACTCCCCCATCAAGAAGGTCGCCGACCTGAAGGGCAAGAAGGTCGGCGTCAACGCCTTGAAGGGTCTGGGCGTCCTCACCATGAACCCGCACTTCAAGGTCGCCGGCCTCGACCCCGAAAAGGACCTCACGTACGTCGAGGTCCCGACGACCAACTGGCTCTCCTCGCTCGACAAGGGCGACGTGGACGCCGTCTGGATGACCGACCCCTACGTCAGCCAGGCGAAGAAGGAGCTCGGGGCCACCATGCTGGTGGACACGATGTCGGGCCCGACCGAGAGCCTGCCGATCACCGGCTGGGCCGCCACGGAGAAGTGGGTCGCCGACAACCCCAAGACGCTGGCGGCGTTCCAGCGGGCCATGGCCAAGGCGCAGCAGATCGCGGCTACCGACCGTAGCGCGGTGACGAAGGTCCTGCCGACCTTCACCAAGATCCCGGCAGAGACCGCCGCCACGATCAACCTGGGCGCCTACCCGACCTCGCTGAGCGCCGAGCGCATCCAGCGGGTGGCGGACCTGATGCTCGACTCGAGCATGCTCAAGAAGGAGATGGACGTGAAGTCCATGATCTACACGGCTCCCAACCAGGGATGACGGCTACAGTCACACCGGCGCGGCGCGAGCGGTCCCCGCTCGCCCGCGCCCGGCTGGTCAAGTACGCCCGCCACGCCGCAGGCGTGGCGGGCTTTCTGCTGTTGTGGCAGGTCCTCGGAGCGTCGGGCGCGATCAAATGGCTGCCGCCCGCCGTGGACACGCTGGCCAGGACCGTCGCACTCGCCGTCGACCCGGAGTTCCTCGACCACCTGCTGGGCACGCTCACCGCCGCGATCGTCGGGCTGCCGCTCGCCGTCCTGGTCGCGGTCCCCATCGGCCTGGTGCTGGGAACGGTTCCGGTGATCGAGGAGATGACCCGGGTGTTCGTCGAGTTCCTGCGGCCGATCCCGTCCGTGGCGCTGATCCCGCTGGCGCTGTTCTTCTTCCCCTCCGAGCTCAACGCCAAGGTCGCGCTCATCGTCTTCGCCGCGTCCTGGCCCATCCTGATCAACACCATGTACGCCATGCGCGACGTCGACCCGGTGAGCAAGGAGACGCTGCGCACGTTCGGGTTCGGCGCCGGAGCCGTGTTGTGGCGGGTGTCCCTGCCGAGCGCGGCGCCCTTCATCGCGACGGGAGTGCGGCTCGCCGCCTCCATCACGCTCATCCTGGCGATCAGCGTGGAGTACATCGTGGGCGGGTCGACCGGCATCGGCAGTTTCCTCATCCAGGCGAGCACGGGCATCGGCGCCGACGCCATGATCGACGTCCTGGCCGCCCTGCTGTGGGCGGGTTTCCTCGGGCTCGTCGTCAACACCGTGCTCGTACGGGCCGAGCGGCGTCTGTTCAGGTGGCGAACGACATGATGCGCACCTTGCTGAAGCGGCTGTGGCTGATCCCCGTCGTCCTCGGCGGCTGGGAGCTCCTGGCACGCTCTCTCGACATCGCGTACCTGCCGGAGCCGACCCTGATCGTGACGCGGATGTACGAGATGTGGTTCTCCGGGCCGTACATCCTCACCGAAGAGGCCGTCGACAACTTCGTGCCCAGCCTGGTCAGGGTGACGGGTTCGTGGGCCGTCGCGGTGGTCGTGGGCGTGGCGCTCGGCGTCGCGCTGGGCAGGACCGCCTGGCTGGCCGATGTCGTGCAGCCGCTGGTCGAGTTCGCCCGGGCGGTGCCGCCGCCGGTCATGCTCCCCCTCTTCCTCGTGCTCTTCACGATGGGCACCCAGGTGCAGGTGGCGACGATCGTCTTCGGCATCATCTGGCCGATCCTGCTCAACTCCATCGACGGCGCACGCAGCGTCGACCGGCTGAAGGTCGAGACCGCCACCGTGTTCGGCGTGCCGGCCTCGCTCAGGCTCTTCCGCATCATCCTGCCCTCCGCGGCGCCGAAGATCTTCGCGGGCCTGCGCCTGAGCGTCTCGCTGGCGCTGATCCTCATGGTCATCTCCGAGCTCAAGGGCAGCACCGAGGGGATCGGCTACCTGCTCAGCCTGGCCAACAGCAACGCCGACATGCCGGCCATCTGGGCGGGCGTGCTGGTGCTCGGCGTGCTCGGCTTCGTACTCAACTCCCTGTTCCTCATGGTCGAGCGGCGCGTGCTGGCCTGGCACCGCCACGCCCACCGCATCGCTTAAGCGCTTAGGAGAGACACTCCCCCGTGACCGAGCTGCTGCTGAAGAACGTGAAGGTCGTCACCCACGAGCACGACGAGCCCGTGGCGGCGGACATCGCCGTCGAGGACGGCCGCATCGTCCGGGTGGGGCCGGGGCTGACCGGAGCCGGCGAGGTGATCGACGGCGGCGGCAGGCTGGCCTTCCCCGGTGTCGTGGACGCCCACCAGCACTGGGGCATCTACAACCCGCTGCCCGAGGACACCGCGTCGGAGAGCCGGGCGAGCGCGCAGGGCGGCGTGACCACCGCGCTCACCTACATGCGGACCGGCCAGTACTACCTCAACCAGGGCGGCCCCTACGCCGAGTTCTTCCCCGAGGTGCTCAGGCAGGCCGAGGGCCGGGCCTACGTCGACTACGGATTCCACCTGGCGCCCATGTCGAGCGGGCACATCGACGAGCTGCCCGACCTGGTCGAGCGGTTCGGGGTGCCGTCGTTCAAGATCTTCATGTTCTACGGCGGGCACGGGCTGCACGGGCGCTCCGACGACCAGCGGGCGTTCCTCATGCTGCCGGAGGGCGAGCGCTACGACTACGCGCACTTCGAGTTCGTGATGCGCGGGGTGCAGGCGGCCAGGGAACGCCTGCCCGAGCTGGCCGGCGAGATCTCGTTGTCGCTGCACTGCGAGACGGCCGAGATCATGACCGCGTACACGAAGCTCGTCGAGGAGGCGGGAGACCTGAGCGGGCTGGCCGCCTACAGCGCCTCCCGCCCCCAGCACTCCGAGGGGCTGGCCGTCTTCATCGCCTCCTACCTCGCCCACGAGACCGGGCTGGCCAACGTCAACCTGCTGCACCTGTCGTCCCGCAAGGCCCTGGACGCGGCCGTGCGCATGGCGGCGACGTTCCCGCACATCGACTTCCGCCGCGAGGTCACGATCGGTCACCTGCTGGCCGACGTCGACACGGCCAGCGGCCTCGGAGCGAAGGTCAACCCGCCGATCAGGCCGCGCGAGGACGTCGAGGCGCTGTGGGAGTACGTGCTCGACGGCACCGTGGACTGGGTGGTCAGCGACCACGCCTGCTGCCGCGACGAGCTCAAGTTCGGCGACCCGCGCGACGACGTCTTCGTGGCCAAGGCCGGGTTCGGCGGGGCGGAATACCTGCTGCCCGGCCTGATCACCGAGGGCCGCCGCAGGGGCCTGCCGTACGGCAGGATCGCCGCGCTGACCTCCTGGAACCCCGCCAAGAGGTACGGTCTGCGCACCAAGGGCACGATCGCTCCCGGTTTCGACGCCGACATCTGCCTGGTCGACCCCGCGAGCACCTGGACGGTCCGGGCGCAGGACTCGGAGTCGGCGCAGGAGTACACGCCGTTCGAGGGTTTCGAGCTGACCGCCAAGGTGACGGACACGTTCGTGCGCGGCAACCACGTGCTGGACGCCGGCAAGGTCGTGGGCCGTCCGGTGGGACGCTACGTGTCCCGGCCCGCGTAACCCTTCACGCGCGCGTGCCCGTGGCGTAACGCACGGTGCGGGCCAGCAGGAAACCCTCCCGCGGCAACGACGCCTCCAGCGCGGCCCTGGCCTCGGGGCGCAGCGACTCGGGGATGCTCTCCAGCGAGGCCCTGCGGGCGGCCGACCAGAGCCAGTCCCACACCTGCCCGGCCCCGACGGTCACCTCGAACACCACGTCCGCGCACTCGACGTCGCTCAGCCCGCCCTGCTCGAACAGCCCGGTCAGCTCCCCTGGCGCGCCCAGGGTGTGGTGGAACGGCGCGCTGCCCGCCCCCGTGACGTAGGGCGCCAGCGCCCGCTCCACCAGCGCGAACAGCTCGGCCTCCGCGGGGCTCGACCGGACCAGCAGGCTGGCGGCCAGCCGCCCGCCCGGCCGCAGCAGCCCGGCCATGGAGCGCACGGCGGCGGGCGGGTCGGGCAGGAAGTAGAGCATCATCCCCGCCAGCACGATGTCGAACCGCTCGCCCGGCAGCAGGTCCTCGGCGTGCTCCGCGTCGCCGAGCACGACGGCCGCCTGGCTGAGGCCGTGGCGCTCCACCTCGGCGGTGGCGGCGGCCACCATCCCGGGTGCGAGGTCGAGACCGACGACCCGGCCGGTGGGGCCGACGGCCTGGGCGGCCGGCACGAGCGAGGCGCCGGTGCCGCACCCGGCGTCCAGCACGTGGTCGCCGGGGCCGGGGGCGGCGCGGCGTACGAGCTCGGCGGCGACGGGCGTGAAGAACGGCACACCGACACGTTCGTAACTGCCGGACGCGCGGTCGAACACGCCGGCCATGTACTCCTTGGCATCCATCAGCTTCCTCGCAATCAGCAGGCACGCGGCCCGGGGGGCGCCGTGCGGTGGGTCCGATGATCAGATGTGCCGGACCCGAGCTTGCCATGCCCATAGCTGATCGACAAAGGGCGAGTCAGAAGAGATCGGCTACCGTAGGCTCGACGTCCTGACGACCCTCTGGGCACCCCCTTGTCCCCCAGAAAGGCAGAAGCGATGAAGCTGGCCAGGATACTAGCCGCAGGCATGGCGATCGCCCTCTCGCTGAGCGCGTGCGGAGGGGGCGGCGAGAGCGGTGACGGTGGCACAGCCGCTCCTGGAGGCTCGGCGGGCGGGCTGGAGAAGACCCAGCTGCTGGTCGGTGTGGTGCCGGTGCCGTCGTCGGCGCCGCTGTTCATCGCGGAGAAGCGCGGTTTCTTCAAGGAGGAGGGGCTGACCGTCAAGACGGAGATCATCCAGGCTCCGCAGGCGGTCATGCCGAAGATCCTCAACGGCAGCATGGACGCGTTCCTGACGAGCTACGTGTCACTGATGGCGATCAACGACTCCGGCGCGGCCACGCTCAAGCTCTTCCAGCACAGCCAGGAGGCCGCGCCCGACGTCGCCGGCGTCGTGGTGGCCGAGGGCTCGCCGATCAAGTCGGCCGCCGACCTGAAGGGCAGGACGATCGCGGTCAACGTGCTGAAGGCGCTCGGGCAGACGCTGACCAACGCCCACCTGCAGGAGGCCGGGCTCAAGCCCGACGACGTCAAATACGTCCCGGTGCAGTTCGCCGACCAGATCAGCGCGCTGTCCTCGGGCAAGGTCGACGCCGCCTGGCTGGTCGAGCCGTTCCTGACCGCGGCCAAGAAGGACGGCGCCACCCAGATCATCGACACCACCGCCGGCGTCACCGCCGGCGTGCCGATCGACGGCTGGGGCGTCACGGAAGACTGGCTGGCCAAGAACCCCAAGACCGCCGCCGCCTTCCACCGCGCCCTGGCCAAGGCCCAGCAGATCGCGGGCGAGGACCGCAAGGCCATCGACGAGGTCGTGCCGACGTACACGCAGATCCCGGCCGACGCGGCGGCGGCGATGACGCTCGGCACCTTCTCGCTCGAGGCCGACAGGGCCGGCGTGCAGAAGCTCGCCGACCTGCTGCACGGCTACGGCTACCTCAAGTCCAAGGTGGACGCGGCGCAGCTGTTCGCGCCGCTGGGCGGATGATCGATCGGCGGATCGCGCGGGCGGCGCTCGGCGTGCTCGGCGTGGCGGGCTTCCTCGCCGTCGCCGAGGCGGCCGGGCGCCTCGGGCTCGTCCCCGACGTGCTGCCGTACACGTCGCAGGTGCTGGTCACGGCGGCGCGGCTGCCGCTGGAAGCGCAGTTCAGGGCCGACGTGCTGGCCACGCTGGAGGCGTGCGCGAGCGGGCTGGCGATCGCGATCGCGGTCGCCGTGCCCGCCGGGCTGCTGCTCGGGACGGTGCCGTTCGTTGAGCGGTCGGTACGCCCGCTGGTGGAGTTCCTGCGGCCGATCCCGTCGGTGTCGCTGATCCCCCTGGCCATGTTCCTGTTCCCGGTGAGCCACGACGCCAAGGTCGCGCTCATCGTCTACACCTGCTCGTGGCCGCTGCTGATCAACACGCTGTACGGCCTGGGGGACGTCGACCCGCTGGCCAAGGACACCCTGCGCAGTTTCGGTTTCGGGCCGCTGGCCGTGGCGCTGCGGGTGAGCCTGCCGAGCGCGGCGCCGTTCATCGCCACCGGCGTGCGCATCGCCGTGTCCGTCACCCTGATCGTGGCGGTGAGCGTGGAGTTGCTGGCTCCCGGCGGCGGCGGGATCGGCGCGTTCCAGTCGCTGGCGGGCAGCGCCAACCGGGCCGACCGCATGCTGGCCGCCCCGCTGTGGGCCGGGGTCATCGGGCTGGCCGCCAACGTGCTGTTCACGTCCGCCGAGCGCCGCCTGTTCCGCTGGCACCGGGCTCGCGCGGGAGAGCCGTCATGACCGCCGCCGCCCGCCGGCTGGTGTGGTATTGGCTGCTGCCCGTGGCCGTGCTCGGCTGGGAGCTGGCCACCCGCTCGGCGGATGCACCCTACTTCCCGCCGCCGTCGCGGATCGTCGTACGGCTGCACGAGATGTGGTTCTCGGGCCCGCCGTCGCGGGCGTTCCTCACCGACGAGGCCGTCGCCGACCTGCTGCCGAGCCTGGCCAGGCTGTTCGCCGGGTGGGCGGTGGCGTGCGCGGCGGGCGTGCTGATCGGCGTGGCGCTCGGCCGCTCGTGGCTGCTGTCGGCCCTGGTCGAGCCGCTGGTGCACTTCGGCCGCTCGGTGCCGCCGTCCACGCTGGTGCTGGTGTTCCTGGTGCTGTTCAAGATCGGCACCCCGATGCAGCTGGCCTCCATCGTGTACGGCGTCATCTGGCCGGTGCTGATCAACTCCATGGACGGCGCCCGCCACGTCGACCGCCAGTACATCGAGACCGGCGTCGTCTACCGGCTGGGCCCCTGGCAGCGGCTCACCCGCGTCATCCTGCCCGCCGCCTCCCCGAAGATCTTCGCCGGGCTGCGGCTGAGCGTGTCGGTGGCGCTGATCATGATGGTGATCTCGGAGCTGGTCGGCAGCAGCGAGGGCATCGGGCACCGCATGCTGGAGGCGCAGAGCCAGTTCGACATCCCGGCGATGTGGGCGGCGATCGTGCTGCTGGGGCTGCTCGGCATCGCGCTCAACGCCGCGTTTTTGGGCGTCGAGCGGCTGGTGCTCTCCTGGCACCGCGGCGTCAGGGCCTAGCTTCGCCGTACAGCCGCTCGATCGTCTCCCTCTGGCGGGCCGTGAACCAGGCCCGGTCGCGCGGCCCTGCCACCAGGCCGCCGGGGCGCTCGCCGTCGTGGCGGGCATATTCCTCGGCCCACAGGCCGGTCTTCACGCGGCTGAGCAGGTTGCCCATTCCGGGCCGCCGCCGGTGCCGGCGCAGCGCCGTCAGGTCCAGCTCGGCGGCGGCCACCAGCGATTCGCCCGCACCCGCCCGCGCCAGCGCCCGGCCTTCGTGGTCGATCACCTCGGATCCGCCGTTGGTGGAGTCTCCGGGGATCGCGATGCCGGACAGGCCGCCGCTGTTGGCCGAGACGACGTAGGCGTGGTTCTCCACGGCCCTGGCCCGGCGGGCGATCGCCTTGGGCGTCAGCGCCGGCGAGGACGCCTCCGACGTGGGATGGCAGAAGACCTCGGCGCCGCGCAGGGCCAGCGTGCGGGCCAGCTCCGGCATGAGGACCTCCTCCGAGGCGAGCACCGCCAGGTTGCCGATCTCGGTGCGGGCCACCGGCAGCACCCCGTCGATGCCGTAGACGTCGAGGTAGCGCTCCCACACGTCGTACGGGGTCGGCGTGAACATCGAGTGCAGCCGGCGGTAACGCAGCACCGCCTCCCCCCGCGGGGAGAGGATCACCGACGCCTGGAAGTACAGCTCGGGGAAGTGCTCGTCGCGCTCGTAGGCGTTCACGCACAGGAACAGCTCGTGCCGCGCGGCGATCTCACCGAGCGCGCGGTATTCGGGGCCGCCGGGGTCGAGAGCGGCCCGTTCGCGCCACTCGGCGAAGCTCTCCCGCATGGGGAACCCGGTCAGCACGTATTCCGGCAGCACCACCAGGCGCAGGCCGGGCCCGAGCCACGCCGCCGAGCCGCGGACCCGCTCGGCGATCCGCTCGACGGCGGCGGCGATCTCGGCCCGCGGATCGGCGGCCGCGTTGACGGCGCGGGTCTCCACCTGCAGGGCGAGCGCGGTGTAGGCGGTCATTCAGCCGACCCGCCGCTCGTTGATGAGGGTACGGCGCACGCACACGCCGTCGCGGATCCACTGCCAGGCCCTGCTGCGGGTGTCGCCCGTCTCGCTCAGCACGATCAGCTCGAACAGCCGCAGGTTCTCCCCTTCCGCCTTGAACTGCCAGCGCAGGTAGATGGTGGACTCGTCCAGCTCCCAGAACTCGCCCTTGAGCCGGTCGGTGTCGAACCCGCAGCGGCCGCCGCCGAGATGGCGGCCGGGGAACTCGTGCACCTCGACCCGGCCGTCGTCCCAGGTGTAGCGGTTGGTCTGGTGGTAGGCGGCGTCGCCGACGATGGCGCAGGTCATCTCGACGCGGTGCCGGTCGAGCACGGCGCCGCCGGGGTCGACGTGTACATACTCGCCCTCCCACCTGCCCTCGTGCCGCGCCAGCAGCGGCATGTCCTCGCGAAGTCCCACGCTCACTCCTTCTCCAGCGGGTGCCACCACGGGTCGGCGGCCGGCGACCGGTTCACCAGGAACGCCCGGCGCCGCACGAACCGGCGTATCGAGGCGGCGCCCATGCGCGAGCGGCCCAGGCCGGACAGCCCGAACGAGTCCTTCTCGCCTTCGTGCACGAGCGCGGTCAGCGAGGCGTCGTTGACGCTGACCGCCCCCACGCGCAGCCGGGCGGCCACCTCCATGGCGTCCTGCTCCGAGGCGGCGAAGACCGCGGCCGACAGCCCGTAGACGGAGTCGTTGGCCAGGGCCACCGCCTCCTCGGCTCCGGCCACGGCCATGACCGGCAGCAGAGGGCCGAACGTCTCCTCCGTCATGACCCGCATCTCGTGGGTGACCCCGGACAACACCGTGGGCCGGCACCAGTGGCCGCCGCCGTGGCGTTCGATCTCCCCGCCCGTATGCACGATCGCGCCCCTGGCCGTCGCGTCGGCCAGCTGGGCGGCGATCACCTGCTCGTGCCCCGGCCGGATGAGGGGGCCTATCGGGCCGCCCTCGCATGTCAGCCCCACCCTGGCGGCCTTGCTCACGAGCAGGTCGAGGAAGTCGTCGTGGACGTCGTGATCGACGTAGACCCGCTCGATCGACTGGCAGGACTGCCCGGCGTTGGCGGTGCCTCCCCACAGGATCGCGGACGTGGCCCGGTCGAGGTCGGCGCCGGCCAGCACGATCGCCGGGTCCTTGCCGCCCAGCTCCAGGAACGCGGGCACGAACGCGCGGGCCGCCGCCTCGGCCACCCGCCGCCCCGTCTCGACGCTGCCGGTGAACACCACGGCGTCCACCATTCCCACCAGCGCCGCGCCGGTCTCTCCGTCGCCCTCGACCACCCTCAGCGGCAGCTCCGAAGGCACCAGCCGCATCAGCGGCTCGATGAACCGCGGCGTCACCTCGCTCGGCTTGACCAGCACGGAGCAGCCGGCCGCCAGCGCGGGAGCCGCGTCGATGACGGCCATGAGCAGGGGGAGGTTCCACGGGCTGATCACGCCCACGAGATCGTGGGGGACCATGTCGCCGCCCACGACGATCCCCGGCGCCGACGCGGCGAACGGCTCGGGCGGCGCCAGCAGCGCGGGAGCCTCGCGGGCCCAGCGCCCGACCAGGTCCGCGGCGAGCCGCCGTTCCAGCGACGACTCCCCCACCCGCCCGGTGTCGGCCACCAGCGCGGCCAGCAGGTCGTCGTCGGCCGCCAGCGCCGCGGCGAACGCCGACAGGACCTCTTTCCTGTCCGCCCGCTGCCAGCCGCCGGCGCGCACGCGCAGCTCGGCCGCCAGGTCCGCCAGCCGCGCGGGTGTGGCGGGCACGAGCTCCCGCTCGGCCCAGCCGGTGAGCGGGTTGCGTACGGTGCTCATGACCGGCCGTTGGCGGCGCACCAGTCCGCCCAGGTGGTGGCTCCCTTGCCGAGTTGCTTGGTGTGGAAGGACGTCCAGGAGTTCTCGCTCGGGCCCGGCTCGGCGGGGGCGGAGGTGTAGCGCGGATGATCCGCTTCGACCGCCGCGCGCAACCACGGCTCGACGTCGTCGTAGGAGTCGAGCGACCAGCCGCGGGCGTGGTAGGTGAGCCCGCCACGCACCTCGGTCTCCGCCAGGCACATGAACGGCGCCCACGGGCTGGTCCTGGCCCAGCTGACCTTGGTCTTCATCGCGCCGCGCGGGACGGTGCCGGGGACGGCGCGGGCGGCGACCTCGCGTGCGTCCACCGAGAAGTCGAACATCTCCTGCGCCGTGTAGACGCCGCCCACGAGGCCGAACCGCTCGCCGAGCGAGACGCCCAGATCGGCGCGTACGGGGATGTCGCTGGTCCACACCGTCTCGTCGTGCAACCTCACCAGCGGGGGCCCCTGGAAGGAGGGCGTGATCGGGAACGGGCCGAAGTTGACCGCGTCGTTGTTGATGGGGACGACCGGGTACGTCCTGCCGTCGACCGGGTTCTTCCACTCGCGGACGATCCGCGCCGGGTCGGCGGGGTCGGTGTAGAACACGATCTCGCGCGAGAGCTGGTAGAGCTGGTTGGTGCCGGGCACCCGGTAGAGCCGCCGGATGTTGTAGCCCTCGATGTTGAAGAGCTTCTGGCCGTGCCGCATGGCGGAGTCGAGGGTGTTGCCCGTGACGTCCGCGAAAACCGACCCCGAAATCCGGAAAACCATATCCCTACCGTCGGGGCGGCCGAAAGTCTGAAGCGAGAGCAGAGCGCTTTTCCCGGTAACCGTTCTGAACACCGGACCGGGATGGGTCGGCGTCCTGGACCCGGCATCCGCCGCCACGCCGGGAATGGTGCCGCTCGCGAACAACAGGACGAGAGCAAAAGACGCCGTCAGTCTGCGTGTGAACATGGACGCTCCCCACCGAGAAAGCAGGACGACGCCTATTCTGATCATGCGCTCACCGGCATTGTCCAGCCGTGGCTTCCCGCAGAATTCGAAAGGTTCTTCCCTTTCGAGCGCGGTGGAGCCGGGCCGCGCGCCGAGCGGCGCGGCTGGAGCAGTCCGGCGCGGGCCATGTCCCGTCATGCGCCCTCCACCGGAGGCGTTCTCCACGGGCCGGGAGGCGGGGTGCCGCCCGTGCTGAGGTCGTCGCGTGCCGCGCGGACGCCCCGCTGGAAGCCGGCCAGGCGGTTGCGGACCCGGTCGGGCGAGATCCGCGGGATGGGGGCCACGCCCTTGGGGGTGGAGGCGCTGTCGGCGGTGCCGGGCACCAGGTTGGCCCTGGGCACGCGCTTGGGCAGGCCGGACGGGGTGGCGCCGTCGTCGACCGGGCTGGCCGCGGCCTGCGCGGCGCTCCATCCGGCGTCCGCCTGGGGCGAGCTCCACACGTCGCTGCGGTTGCGGTCGAACCAGGCCGACTCCACGGCGGCGAAGATCGGCAGGTAGTCGTCCGCACCCCGCGCGGGCGGCCCCGCCCGCAGCGGGTCGAATCCCGGTGATCCGGGCGGGGTGTGCGGTCCGGGCGGGTGGGTGGTCCAGGGCGCGGGTGGAGAGGTGCTGGAGAAGGCGGGCGGTGGGCTGAAGAAGCCGGAGGGCCGGGCGGGCGACGAAGGGAAGAAGGCCGAGGTGGGAAGGGGGGGGGTGGGGTGGCCGGGGCCCAGGTGGGAGTGGAGCAGGGAGCCGGGCAGGAGCACGATCGCGGTCAGGCCGGCCGCGTGCGAGCGCAGCCGCACCCGTACGCCGTGGCGCCGCGCCAGCCGGGCGACCACGAACAGCCCCATGCGGCGGGAGACCGACACGTCCACCGTGGGCGCGCGGGCGAGCCGGGCGTTGGCCTGTTCGAGCTCGTCCCGGGTCATGCCGATGCCGGTGTCGTCGATGGAGAGCATGAGCCCGCCGCTCTCCGCGGTCCCGGTGGAGACGGTGACGCGGGTCTCGTACGGCGAGAAGGCCAGCGCGTTCTCGATCAGCTCCGCCAGCAGGTGGACGATGTCGTTGACCGCCTGTCCCGAGACGGCGACGCCGTCGGCGAGCCTGACCGCGACCCGCTCAGCCCCTTCGACCTCCGACAGCGCGGCGCGCACCACGTCGGCCAGGCCGACCGGCTCGTTCCACCGGCGGGGGGCGTCCTGCCCGGCCAGGACCAGCAGGTTGTCGTTGTTGCGCCGCATGCGCGTGGCCAGGTGGTCGAGGGTGAACAGGCCGGCCAGCCGCCGCTCGTCCCGCTCGCCCTGCCCCAGCCCGCCGATGATCTGGAACTGCCGCTGGACCAGGGTCTGGCTGCGCCTGGACAGGTTGACGAACATGGCGTTGACGTTGGCGCGCAGCCGGGACTCCTCACCGGCCAGCCGGATGGCCTCGCGGTGCACCTCGTCGAACGCCCGGGCGACCTCGCCGATCTCGTCGCGGGAGTCGACCCCGATGGGCGCGGGCACGCTGCCGCGCGCGGGCGGCGATGAACCGGTCGAGTTCGCCGCTCTGGAACCGCCCGGCGGCGGCCGCACCGGTGAGCAGGCCGCGCTGCTCGGAGGCGGCGTTGTACGCCCTGGACAGGGCGGAGAGCGCGGCCACGTCGCCGGCGAGCACCTCCTGGTCACCTCCCTTGCCGATCTCGTCGTGGAACTGCGCGAGCACCGCGATGATCTGGGAGTACTTGGTGACGGTGGGCAGGGCGAGCAGGGCGGAGCCGAGTACGGTGCTGCGGGTGGCGGCGATCTCCGGCAGGCGGCTGAGCATCTGCCGGGTGAGAGTCGACGTGCTCTCGCCGTACGCGGGAGTGATGGTCGCGGCCTTCTCGCGGAACGCCTCGGCGGCGGCGTCGACGCGGCCGAACTGCGCGCGCAGCGGCTCCTCGCGTTCGGGGGTGCGGCCGGCGGCCACGTAGTGCACGGCGAGGTCGCGTTCCAGGGCCAGCTGGTGGGTCAGCTCGGCGACGGAGGCGCTGAGCTCGGATTTGTCCATGACGCGCTGGTATTGACCGGCCAGCGTCCACGACGTGATGACCTGCTGCGCGCCGACCACGATGCTCACTCCGGTCGGGATGACGATCAGGGCGATGAGCCGCGATCGTACCCGCCAATCCCGGAACCGGAATTTGCGCCGTCCTTTTCCGCCGTTGCGGCCATGCGGTTTCGACGGTAAAGGCGGATGGGGACGGTGGACGTCCGCAGGCGATCGGTTGCTCACTGGTTCCACTCTCTGGCCTACACATACGCCGGCATCGGCACCTGATGCGCCCCCGAGACGAAGGGCAATTTCAACACACGCCAGGCAGGTTGCGCCAACCTTACAAATCACCTGACTGCCCGGAAAGGATGACGTACAGCAAAACAACCCCCAGCGAAGCAGAGACGTCATGAAAGCCGGACAGCAACCGACAATCAGCGATGTTTCACTGAGCCGTGACTCAGGGCCATTCATGGCATTCGTGACACTCCTGCTGTACGATCACCGCCTGTCCGCGTGCCGCCGCCTCCGGTTCTGTTTCCCCGCGTGCACTTCCCGGCGTCCACTTGCCGGCGTCCACGGCGGCCCGATGCCCCGGCCAAGGAGGACCATGCGATCCGGGCCCGCCCTCCGCGCCTGCGCGGCGCTCGCCACCACGATCGTCCTCACCGCATGTGGCGGCGCCGACCCCGGACCTGCCTCAGGCAGTCAGCAGGGAGGCCTGGAGAGGACCGCGCTGACCATCGGCGTCAGCCCGACGCCCTCGTCGGCTCCGGTCTTCATCGCCGACCGCCGCGGGTTCTTCAAGGAGGAGGGCCTGACCGTCAGGACGGAGGTCATCCAGGCGCCGCAGACCGTCATGCCGAAGATCCTCAACGGCACCATGGACATCTTCAAGGGCAGCTACGTGTCCCTGATCAACATCCAGGGCAGCGGCGCGGCGAAGATCAAGATCCTGCACGACAGCCTGGCGGCCGCGCCGGGCATCGCGGGCGTCGTGGTCATGAACGACTCCCCGCTGCAGGGCCCGAAGGACCTCAAGGGCGCGACGATCGCCGTCAACTCGCTCGACAACCTGGGCACGATGTCGATGAGCGCCCACCTGAAGGCTTATGAGGTCGCGCCCGACCAGGTGAAGTTCGTCGTGGTGAACTTCGAGGCCCAACTGGCCGCGCTCAAGGAGTCGCGGGTGGACGCCGCGTGGATGGTGGAGCCGTTCCTGTCGGCCGCCCAGCAGGCGGGCGCGCGACTGCTGCTCGACACCAACACCGGCCCCACCGACGCGCTGCCGATCGACGGCTGGGCCGCGACGGAGGAATGGACGGCCCGGCATCCGCGAACCGCCGCGGCCTTCCAGCGCGCCGTGTCCAGGGCGCAGCGCCTGGCCGCGACCGACCGCGCGGTGCTGGCCGAGGTCGTCCCGCTCTACACCCAGACCCCGAAGGAGGCGGTGATGACCATGGCGATGGGGACGTTCCCCACGTCGCTGAACGCCACGCGCATCCAGCGGGTGGCGGACCTGATGTACGAGTTCGGCTACCTGAAGTCGAAGGTCGACGTGGCCTCGATGGTCGTGCCCATGCCCGGGCGGTGACACTCGCGGAAGCGGCTCAGCCGCCCCAGCCCGGCACGGCCATCCTGACCGACAGGGCGTGTTCGACCAGGTTGATCAGCGCGCTTTTCACGGAGTCCTTCGACCTGGCGTCCAGGCGCACCATCGGGATGTGCGGGGCCAGGGTCAGGGCGTCGCGGACCTCGGCGTCGCTGTGGGCGTACTGGCCGTCCCAGCCGTTCACTCCGACGATGAACGGCAGTTGCGCCTCTTCGAAGTAGTCGATGGCGGGGAAACTGTCGGCCAGCCGTCGCGTGTCGACCAGCACCACCGCGCCGATCGCCCCGCGCACCAGGTCGTCCCACATGAACCAGAACCGATGTTGCCCGGGCGTCCCGAACAGATAAAGGATCAGGTCACGGTCGAGGGAGACCCGGCCGAAGTCCATCGCCACGGTCGTCGTCGACTTCAACGGCGTCATGCCCAGATCGTCGATGCCCTTGGAGGCATCCGTCATGACGGCCTCCGTGGTCAACGGCATGATCTCCGACACCGCGCCGACGAACGTCGTCTTGCCCACCCCGAAACCTCCAGCCACCACGATCTTCGTCGAGGTGAGGCCGGGACTAGAGCCTGCGAAGTCCACTGAGCACCCTTTCGAGCAGATTGACGTCCGGCCTACCCTCATCCAGCTGCGGCTGGTGCACGCGGACCAGACCTTCGGCGGCCATGTCAGCGATCAGGACCCGTACGACGCCCAGGGGGATCCGCAGCAGGGCCGACACCTCCGCCACCGACCGGACCTGCCGGCACAGTTGGCTGATCGCCTGGTACTCCGGCGTGATGTGCGAGAACTCCCGCTGCTCGGCGGTCGCCGAGGACACGAGGGCCTCCATCGCCAGCTTGACCCGCGGCGCCGTCCGTCCGCCTGTCACCGCGTACGGGCGGACGGGCGACGCCGGGTCGGGACTCAGCGGCGACTGGGACTGGGGCTGAGGCGGAGGCACCCAGTCACCGCTGTTCCATCGGGGGTCTGTCACCTACGTCACCTTGTCTGGCTGGCGCGCAGCTCCGCACGCACAGCCGGAGTCAGCACCTGACCGGCGCGATCCACCATCAGCGTCATCTGGTACGCCACCAACCCCATGTCACAATCCGGAGCCGCCAGCACCGCCAGACACGAACCATCGCTGACCGACATGATCAGCATCAACCCACGCTGCATCTCCACGATCGTCTGATTGACCGCACCCCCCTCGAACACCCGCGCCGCACCCTGCGTCAAACTCACCAGACCCGACGCGATCGCCGCCAGCTGATCCGCCCGATCAGCCGGAAACCCCGACGACGCCGCAAGCGGCAACCCGTCAGACGAAACGACCACCGCGTGCGCGACCCCGGGAACGGTGCTGACGAAATCGGTGATCAGCCAGTCGACTCCGCGTGCCGCGTGACTCAGGTCTCTCATGCGTCCTCCTCCCTGTTGTCGTCCGCTGGGCCAGAGGGGAACGCCCTGCCCTCGCTGATGTCATCACGTGCCGCCCGGAAGCCCTGCTGGAAGCTGGAGAGCCGGTTGCGGATCCGGTCCGGCGACACCGACGGCATCGGCGTCACCCCCTTCGGCGACGACGAGGTGTCCGCCGAGCCGGGCACCAGGTTGGCCTTGGGCACCCGCTTGGGCAGCCCGGCGGCCGTCGATCCATTACGCACCGGCTCCACCACCGCTTCCGCCGCGCTCCAGCCTTCGTCCGCCTTGGACGGGCCCCAGCTCGCACCGCTCCCGTCGCGGCCGAACCAGGCGGACTCGACGGCGGCGAAGATCGGCAGGTAGTCGTCACCGCCGGAGGCGGGCGGGGCAGCCGGGATGGACCCCGACGTCCCCCGATCCGGATCGTGGTGGTCGAACCCCGGCCGCTGCGGCGGCATCGTGTCGTTGCTCCAGCCGCCCGGCGGGCGCTCGGGCCCTGGCCGTCTGGGCAGGCCGCGGTCGCCGTTCAGCGCCGGGCCCCGGTGCGGACCGCCCGAGTTCCACACGTCGGCCCCGTCGTAGCCGAGCGGTTCCTGCGGCCAGCCGCCGGGCTCGGGCTGCCAGGGAGCCGACGGCGGCCAGTTGCCGCCCTGCTCCGGGTTCGACGGGAAGGACGGGTGGCCGGGGCCCAGCTGGTACGGGGGCTGCGGCCAGTCCACGGCCGGCGGGGCGGGATGCGGGCCGGAGTACGGCTCGTCCCTGGGCCCGCCGCTCGCCGCGCCCGCGAGGGCGGGAGGCTGGTTGCCGGAGAACGCGGAGGGCTGGTTGCCGGAGAAGGACGGCGTGCCGGCGAGGGGAGGCGCCTGCGTGCCCAGCATGTTCTCCGGGATCAGCACCATCGCGGTCAGCCCGCCGGAACTGTGCGGGCGCAGCTGCACCCGGATGCCGTGGCGGTGCGCCAGGCGGGCGACCACGAACAGGCCCATGCGCCGCGACACCGACACGTCCACGGTCGGCGCGTCCGTCAGGCGATCGTTCGCCTGGGCCAGCTCCTCCTGCGTCATCCCGATGCCGGAGTCGGTGATCGACAACATCACGCCGCCGCCGTCGATCCTGCTGCCCGACACCGTCACCCGCGTCTCACGCGGCGAGAACGACAGGGCGTTCTCCACCAGCTCCGCGATCAGGTGGATGACGTCGTTGACCGCCTGACCGGCCACCGACACCCCGTCGGGCACCTGCAACACGACCCGCTCGTAGTTCTCCACCTCCGACAGGGAGGCCCGGGCGACGTCGACCAGCTTGACCGGCTGGCTCCAGCGGCGTGGCGGGTCCTGCCCCGCCAGCACCAGCAGGTTCTCACTGTTACGCCGCATACGCGTGGCCAGGTGATCCAGCTTGAACAGGTTCCCGAGCCGCTGCTCGTCCTGCTCACCCTGCTCCAGACCGTCGATCAACGTGATCTGCCGCTCCACCAGCGTCTGACTACGCCGCGACAGGTTCACGAACATCGCGTTCACGTTGCTCCGCAGCCGCGCCTCCTCACCCGCCAGCCGCACCGCCTCACGGTGCACCTCGTCGAACGCCCGCGCGACCTCACCGATCTCGTCGTGCGTGTCCACGCCGATCGGGTCGACCGGCGGGACCGTTCCTTCCCCGCTTTCGCGCAGCTCGCGTACGGTGCCCGGCAGGCGCTTGCCCGCGATGTCGAGCGCCTCGCCGCGCAGCTTGCGCAGCGGCCTGATCAGCGAGCGGGCGATGAGCGAGATGATCGCGAGCACCACGAGCAGCAGCACCAGGATGAAGCCGCCGGAGATCAGCGCCGAGCGGTTGGCGCTCTCCTCCAGGGCCCTGGCACGCAGGATGACCGAGGAGGACAGCTCCTTCTCCACGGTGCGCAGCGCGTCGATCTTGCCGGTGCTGACCTCGACCCACGTGGCCGCGTCCTGGGCGGGCCGGCCACCGATGCTCAGCTCCTTGCCCTCGGCCGCCTGTGCCATGGCCCGGAGCCTGAACAGGTCGGTCTGGTCGACGTCGTGGCCCACGACCGTGTTGCGGTAGAGCTCGAGCTGTTCGAGGTTGGCCAGGGTGGCGAACAGCGTCGTCTCGCTCTCCTCGCGCGACTTGGCGTCGGTGAGCGCGTCGAGCTCGCCGCTGTCGAAGCCCTTCCTGTCCAGCGCGCCGGCCAGGATGCCACGCTGCTCGGACGCCTGCTCCTTGGCCCTGGCGATGGCGGCCCGCGAGCCGGCGCTGCGTGACACCTCGTCGTCCACCGCGACCTGGCCGACCTGGTCGTGGAACTGCAGCAGGGTCGCGATGATCTGCGAGTACTTCTGGATCATCGGCAGGGGCTGGATCTTCCCGTTGACCGCGGTGTCGCGTACCGTCCGGATCTCGTCGAGCCGGCGCAGCACCGGGCGTACGGCGTCGGCGTGGGTGTCCGTGATCGCCGCCGCCCGCTCCTTGGCCTCCTCGATGTGGCCGTTCACCGCGCTGTAGGTGGTGCGCAGCTGGGCTTCGCGGTTGTCGGGACGGCCCTGGGCGATGAAGAGCGCGGTCTCGTCGCGTTCGAAGGACAGCTCGTGCGTGACGGTGCCGAGTTGCTGGCTGAACTCGGCGACCTCCCTGAGGGTCTGATAGGTGTTGGCGTCACTGAGCGAGGTGATCACGTTCAGTCCGCCCAGCCCCACGGCCACGGCCGTGGGAACGACGATCAGCGCGACGAGCCGCGACCGTACGTGCCAGTTGCCCAATCCGAACCTTTTCGAGGTCGGCTGAGACAACCGTCGCTTCTCATGCCCGTGCGGCTCGCGGTCGGCGGAAGCTTCGGCGCTCTGCGTTCTCACTTGCCTTCGCAACCTCTCGCCTGGAGGGGGAAATTCTCGGGGGCCGTGCAGGTTATTGCAGGTGGGGCAATATGTACGTCCAGATAAGCGCCATTTGAGCACAGGGGTCGCCAAGGGCCAACCACTACTAGTGCCCATATGGGGTGTTTATCCCCCAGTGTCCAGAAAATTCGACAGAATCGGTAGAGGGCCTCTCATCAGGTGAAACAGGAAATAGAGGACCGCCCGCGGGCCACCTCTTGACTCGCAGAAAAGATCGAATAGTATGCACCATCAGTTACTGATGTCTCGCGTTCACCTCCAGTCCCAAAACGGACATACATTCGGACCCGTATCGGTC
The DNA here is from genome assembly GCF_039880665.1 of Nonomuraea sp. B5E05. Taxonomy (NCBI): domain Bacteria; kingdom Bacillati; phylum Actinomycetota; class Actinomycetes; order Streptosporangiales; family Streptosporangiaceae; genus Nonomuraea; species Nonomuraea sp. B5E05. The sequence goes on along the minus strand of NZ_JBDPMJ010000019.1, from coordinate 92,443 downwards.
GCCAGAATTTCACGATAGAGCCCGAAACAGACATTGCAACCACAAGTGTTGTTCTCGCGATAATGACCGCTAATTTGGTGCTACCGTCGATCTCTGTTGTGCGTCAGGCACGCAACCCCCCGGGAGCAGAAGCCCCCGGTTCCCCCCTGGCTCCATCTGAAGGGAGTCCCTGACATGAGGCTTGGCCGTCCCGCCAGGACCGCCATCATCGGGATCGCTCTGATACTCGGTGCAGTCGCGTGCAGCACCGGCGGCTCAACGACCGCCGGCGCGCCATCGTCCGCACCCGCCAACGGCGGCCTGGAGAAGACGGAGATCAAGGTCGCCACCCTGCCCGCCATCGACAGCGCAGCCCTCTACGTGGCCATCGACCAGGGGCTCTTCGAGAAGGAGGGCCTGGAGGTCACACCGCAGGTCGTCCAGGCCTCCCCCGAGGCAATTCCCATGATGCTGAACGGCGAGATCGACGCCATGTTCGGCAACTACGTCTCGATGTTCGCCGCCCACGACAAGGGCTCGCTCAAGCTGCGGATCCTGGCCGAGGGTTCGCGCGCCTCCCCCGACTCGCTGAGCATCATGGCGCTGCCCGACTCGCCCATCAAGGCGCCGAAAGACCTCGAAGGCAAGACGATCAACGTGAACGTCCTGCACAACTTCCAGGAGCTGGCGCTCACGCAGGTGCTCAAGGCCAACAACGTCGATCCGGCCACGATCAAATACGTGCAGGTGACCTTCCAGAACATCATGCCCTCCTGGAAGGGCGGCCAGATCGACGCCGCCTACCTCGGGGAGCCGATGGTCACCGCCGCCACGGCGTCCATGGGCGCCCGCAAGATCCTCGACCCCGCGTCCGGCCCCGCCGCGGAGTTCCCGATCTCCGGCTACGTCAGCACGCAGGAGTGGTACGACAAGAACCCCAAGGTCGCCGCGGCGTTCCAGCGGGCCATCCACAACGCGGGCAAGCTGATGGAGAACAACCGTGAGGTCGTGGCCAAGGTGCTGCCGACCTTCACGCAGATCAACGCCGCCACGGCGGCCACCGTCACCTTCCCCTACTTCTCCAGCAACGACAATCCGGTCCGCCTCCAGCGGGTGGCCGACTGGATGCTGGAGGCCAAGTGGCTGTCCAAGGCGATCGACGTGAAGACCCTCATGTCGCCCACCACGTCCGGGTGAGCGCCCAGACCCTGTCCCGTGCCCGTCCGGCGTCCACGACCACCCGCTGGTCACGCCGGGCGGCCGGGGCGCTCGCCTTCGCCGCCCTGATCGAGCTGACGAGCCGGACGGGCCTGGCCGATCCGGAGTTCCTGCCGCCGGCCACGGAGATCGTCGTGCGTGCGGTCACGCTGCCAGCCGATCCCGCCTTCCTCGGGCACGCCCTGACCAGCCTGCTCGCCTGGGCGATGGGGCTGGGCATCGCGGCGGCCCTCGCGGTGCCGCTCGGCCTGCTGCTCGGCAGCGTCCCGATCGTCGACGCCGCGATGCGGTCGGTCGTGGAGTTCCTGCGGCCGATCCCGTCGGTGGCGCTCATCCCGCTGGTGGCCCTCGTCATCGGCACCGGGCTCCAACTGCGCGTCACGCTGGTGGTCTACGCCTCGCTCTGGCCCATCCTCTACAACACGATGTACGGCCTGCGCGGCGTCGACCCGCTGGCCAAGGAGTCCCTCAGGTCGTACGGCTTCGGCCCCCTGGCGGTGCTGCTGCGTGTCTCGCTGCCGTCGTCGGCGCCCTTCATCACCACCGGGATCAGGCTGGCCGCAGGGGTGGCGCTCATCCTGACCGTCAGCACCGAGATCGTGGCCGGGCGGGGTGAGGGCATCGGCGTGTTCATCTTCTTCGCCGGCATCGCCGTGCCCGCGCGGATGGCCGACATCCTGGCCGGCGTGTTCTGGGTCGGCCTGTTCGGAGTCCTGGTCAACGCGCTGCTGGTGGCCGCCGAGCGGCGGGCGTTCCGCTGGCATCACGCGCAGTTGGGAGAGCGGCCATGAGGCGCGGAGGGCTGGGCACGGCGACGTTCCGCTGGGTGGTGCTGCTCGTGCTCGTCCTGGTCTGGGAGGCGGCCACGCGGGTGGCGGGCAGCACGTTCTTCCCGCCGCCGAGCGCGATCGTGACCCGGATGCACGCCATGTGGTTCTCGGGCCCGCCGGATACGTTGTTCCTGACCGACGCGGCCGTGGAGAACATCCTGCCGAGCCTGGGCAGGATGGCCGCGGGCTTCGCGGGGGGCGCGCTGGCCGGCGTCGTGCTCGGGCTGGCGGTGGGGCTGTCCGCCAGGGCGTACGACTATCTCGACGGGGTGCTGCAGTTCCTGCGCGCGATCCCGCCGCCCGCACTGGTCACCGTCTTCCTCGTGCTGTTCGGGTTCGGGCTGCGGATGCAGCTGGCGTTCATCATGTTCAGCATCGTGTGGCCGGTGCTGCTCAACACCGCCGACGGCGCCCGCTCGGTCGAGCCGCTGCACCTGCAGACGAGCCAGGCGTTCCGGCTGTCGCGGGCCGAGCTGCTGTTGCGCGTGGTGGTGCCGTCCACGCTGCCCAAGATGTTCGCCGGGCTGCGGCTGGCCCTGTCGCTCTCGCTGATCGTCATGGTCTTCTCCGAGCTGCTGCCCGGCACCACCAACGGCATCGGCTTCCAGATCACCGACGCCTACTCCACGTTCGACCTGCCCGGAATCTGGGCCGGGATCGTGCTGCTGGGGGTGCTGGGATACTTGCTCAACGAGCTCTTCCTGGTCGCGGAGCGCCGGGTGCTCGGCTGGCACCACGCCGCCCAGCAACTGGCGGCTGCGTGAGCGTCCCCCATGGCGGTGGCGCCCGTGAAAGACTGAGATCACGTTCTCAATAGGTTATCTAACCGACATGTCCGGCAATTTACCCTCCGATAAAGTTGCTGTCCCCGGCTCCGCAAGAGCCGCCGTGCAATCCGCGGCCTCGCCCCCAAGGACATCCATTGCTCGAGATAGACAACCTCTCCCACGTTTACGGCGGCGGCAGCCCGAACGCGCACCACGCCATCGACGGGCTCAACCTGAGCGTCGCGGCGGGTGAGCTGCTGTGCATCGTCGGCCCTTCGGGGTGCGGGAAGTCGACGCTGCTGCGCTCGATCGCCGGCCTGATCAACCCGACAGGTGGCGAGATCAGGGTCGAGGGCGACGTGGTGCGCCAGACCCCCGACAACCTGGCCGTCGTCTTCCAGGACTACAGCCGCTCGTTGTTCCCGTGGATGTCGGTGGCCGACAACGTGGCGCTGCCGCTGCGCCGCAAGAACATGGACAAGCGCCAGCGCCGCGAGGCCGCCCACGAGGCCCTGGAGTCGGTCGGGCTGCAGGACGCGGGGCGCAAATATCCGTTCCAGCTCTCCGGCGGCATGCAGCAGCGGGTGGCGATCGCGCGTGCGCTGGCCTACCGGCCGACCCTGATGCTCATGGACGAGCCGTTCGGCTCGGTCGACGCCCAGACCCGCGAGGACCTGGAAGACCTGGTGCTCAAGGTGCGCGGCCACCACCAGATGACGATCGTGCTCATCACGCACGACATCGACGAGAGCGTCTACGTCGGCGACCGCGTGGTGGTGCTCTCCAAGGCCCCGGCGCACGTGGTGGGCGACCTCAAGGTGGACCTGCCCGCGCCGCGCGACCAGATCTCCACCCGCGAGCACCCCGACTTCGTGCACCTGCGCGCCGAGGTCGGCCGCCTGGTCCGCGGCCACGCGACCGTGTGATCATCCGCACGTCCGCGCCCCTTCTGTCCGCAGCCACGCGGACGTGCGACCATCCCTCTTCAGGGCCGCGTCCGGCCCTGGGGTCCGCAGCCACGTGGGCCGTGCGGAAAAACAGCATTCTTTACGGCTGGCGCCAAGGTCACGCCACCCGCCACACGTGGCTGAGCGCCTCCAGGGGGACGCCCGCTGACCCGCACGGGGACGGCCGCCGTCACGGCGTGCATTTGACCGGGTCATGTGGTTGTACTCCGGCCGGTCAGCGCATGAAAGCCTATTCTGGAAGTCGTGCCCTCTCTCCAGGCAGGCGGGGCACCGTCGTGTTGCGGAGGGCCGGGGCTCACACGAGTTCCAGGCCGCCGTCGACGGTGAGGACCTGGCCGGTGATCCAGGTGGCGGCGGGGTCGGCGAGGTGCACGATCCAGGCGGCCACCTCGTCCGGCTCGCCACGGCGGCCGAGCGGGATGCGGGCGGCCTCGTCCTGCTTGATCTGCTCGACCGTGTCCCGGGGCAGCCCGGCGGCGGCCAGTGCCTCGCTCTCGGTCGGGCCGGGGGCCAGGGCGTTGACGCGGATGCCGTCGGGCGCGAGCTCCAGGGCCCAACTGCGGGTCAACTGCTCCAAGGCGGCCTTCGAGGCGGCGTAGTGGGCGGCGCCGGGCAGCGGGCGGTGCCCGTACGTGCTGGAGACGTTGACGATCGCGCCGCGGGTGGCCTTCAGGTGCGGCAGCGCGGCGCGGGCGAGCAGGCTGGGCGCGGTGACGTTGAGCGCGAACAGATCTCCGACGCGCTCGGCGTCGGTGTCGGCCAGCGCCATCATGGCGGTGGCGCCGGCGCTGTTGACGAGCACGTCGAGGCGCCCCCACCGCTCGATCGCCGCGCCGACGATCGTCTCCGGCGCGTGCTCGCCGCGGACGTCGGCGGCGCGGACGGCGATGCCGGGGTGCTGGTCCGCGGTCTCCCGCAGCACGTCGGCGCGGCGGCCCACCCCCAGCACGTGCGCTCCGGCGCGGGCGAAGGCGAGCGCGGCGGCGCGGCCGATCCCCGTGCCCGCCCCTGTCACGATCACCGCTTTGCCCTCCATCCGGCCGCCTGGTCGATCGGTCACATCGTCCCCCTATGTTCGACGTTCGTGAAACGTCGAACAAGCTAGCATGGACGTATGCAGAAGGCACATCATCCCGAGTTGGGCGAGATCGCACTGACCGAGGTGATGGCCGCGCTGAGCGACCCGATCCGGGTCGGGCTGGTGCGCGTGCTGGCCGACGGCCGCGAGCGCGGCTGGGGGCAACTACGCGCACCGGTGGCCAAATCGACGCTCAGCCATCACCTGCGCGTGCTGCGCGACGCCGGGCTGACCCGCACCCGCCAGGAGGGCACCCGTTGTTATGTGACCCTGCGCGGAGACGACTTACAGGCCCGCTTCCCCGGCCTGCTCCAGGTCGTGCTCGCGGCGATCGAGATCGACGACGTGGGCTCCCAGGTCGGCCTGCGCGACGACGCCGATCGTTGACGCCCCGCTCTGGCAGGCGCGCGACGACCTTGCGGCGCTGCGCGAGGCGAGTCACCCGTGGAGCGGTCGGGGTTCTGACCGGTCCAGGGCCGGGCAGCAAGCGGCCCGCCACCCCGGTCAGGCAAGGGCGGCGGGCCGTTGAGCCGGCTAGACCGGGCTGTGCATGCGGCGGGTCAGGGCGTGCTCGACCAGCGTGATCAAGGTGCCCTTGACGGATTCGCGCTGCCGGGCATCCAGCCGCACGATCGGGATGTGGCCGCCGATCGACAGCGCCTCGCGGATCTCCTCCTCCGCGTGCGCGAACTGGCCGTCCCAGCCGTTGATGCCGATCACGAAGGGCAGCTTGGCCTCTTCGAAGTAGTCGATGGCAGGGAAACTGTCGGCCAGACGGCGCGTGTCGACCAGCACCACCGCGCCGATCGCACCCCGCACCAGGTCGTCCCACATGAACCAGAACCGGTGCTGCCCGGGCGTGCCGAACAGATAAAGGATCAGGTCACGGTCGAGGGAGACCCGGCCGAAGTCCATCGCCACGGTCGTCGTCGTCTTGTTCGGCGTGAGCGAGACGTCGTCGACGTGCGCCGAGGCGTCCGTCATGACCGCTTCGGTGGTGAGCGGCAGGATCTCCGACACCGCACCCACGAACGTCGTCTTCCCCACGCCGAAGCCCCCGGCCACGACGATCTTCGTCGAGGTTAGGCCGGGGCTAGAGCCTGCGAAGTCCACTGAGCACCCTTTCGAGCAAGTTGAGGTCCGGCTTTCCCGCGTCCAGCGCAGGCTGGTGCACGCGGATCAGGCCCTCCGACGCCATGTCGGCGATCAACACCCGGACCACACCGAGAGGCTGGCGTAAAAGGGCGGAGATCTCGGCAACCGACCTGACGTTCCGGGTCAGCTGAATGATCGCCTGATACTCCGGACTAAGTAGGGAAATGTCTTGGTATTCCGATGTCACGGAGGACACCAGGGCCTCCATGGCGAACTTCATCCGCGGCGCGGTACGGCCCCCGGTCACGGCATAGGGCCGTACCAGGGAACTCGGCTTCTGCGGACGGGGAACCGCCGGATGCGGCGGTGTACTATCACCAGCCCAACCCTGACCTGACACCATGATCTCCTGTCACCGCCCCCTAGCGGGGACGGGCCGCTTGCAGCTCCGCGCGCACCGCCGGAGTCAGCACCTGGCCCGCCCGCTCGACCAGCAGAGTCATCTGGTATGCCACCAGCCCCATGTCACAGTCTGGTGCGGCCAGGACAGCCAGGCAGGACCCATCGCTGATGGACATGATCATCAGAAGGCCCCGCTGCATTTCGATGACGGTCTGGGTCACCATACCGCCCTCGAAGACCCGCGCCGCTCCCTGGGTCAAACTGATCACACCTGAGGCGACCGCGGCGAGCTGGTCGGCCCGGTCCTTGGGAAAGCCCTCGGAAAAGGCCAGCGGCAGCCCGTCGGACGACACCACGACCGTGTGAGCGACGCCGGGCACGTTGTTCACGAAGTCCGTGATCAGCCAGCTGATGCCGCGCGCTCCCTGGCTCATTTCTCTCATTTGTCCTCCTCATTTTCTTCTCCGCGGGTGAATGCTCGGCCTTGCCGGACACCCTGCTGGAAGCTGGAGAGCCTGCTGCGCAACCGCTCAGGTGAGATCTGCGGCGCCGGTGATGCGGCCTGAGGCTCGGCGAGGCTGGCCGTGCCGGGCACCAGGTTGGCCTTGGGGACGCGGCGGGGCAGCCCAGAAGCCGTCGTGCCGGCCTGCGCAGGCTGCGCGGCGGCCTGCGCGGCCTGGAAGCCGGTGTCCGCGGGCGAGGACCACGACGCGCCGGCGCCCGACTGCCCCGGCTTGCGCTGCGGCAGCTTGCCCGGCGTCTGCTGGGCGGGACCGGCGGGCGGCGGGTCCGCCGGCACCGCCGGGTTCACGGCGGTGGCCTCGTGCTCGGGCTGCGGCTCGTGACGAGGCCGCATCTGCTCCGGCTCCGGCCTGCGGAACCAGTCGGAGCCGACCGACGAGAAGATCGGCAGGAACTCCTCGCTCTGCTCCTCCATGGGCGAGTTGCGCACCGCGGGCAGCGGCCCGGTCATGTCCTGCGAGGAGTAGTCGCCCGGCCCGAACGGGTTGTAGCCGGGGTTCCCGTTCTGCTCGAACTGGTCGGCGGGCTTGGGCTCCTCCGAGAACGGCGAGTGGTACGACGGGTCGAACTGCGGCCGCGGCCGGTCCTCCGCATCGAACAACGACCTGCGCGGCAACGGGTCGGCGAACGACGACCACCGCGACTCCTCCTGCGGCTGCTGCTGCGGCGGCTGCTGCGGCGGCTCCGTCGCGAACGACGGCCAGCGCGGCTCGTCATCCTGCAGCGGCGGGGGCTGCTCGGCGAACGACGGCCACCGGTTCTCCGCGAACGGCTGCGGCTCGGAGGAGGGCGGGGGCTCCTCCGAGAACGAGGGCCAGCGCTGCTCGCCGAAGGGCGACGGCGTGGGCGGCGGCTCCTGGGCGAAGGACGGCCAGACCGGCTCCTCCTGCGCTTCCTGCGGCTGACCCGCGAACGGCGACGGCTGGTCGCCGAAGGCCGGCGGCTGCTCCCCGAACGCCGGCGGCTGCTCCCCGAACGCGGCCGGTTGCTGGTCGGGCTGCTCGCCGAAGGCGGCGGGCTGCTGCTGATCGCCGAACGACGGCCAGTTGCCGGTGCCCGGCGCGGGCAGCGACCCCGGCCACTGCGTGTCCACGACCTGCTCGGAGCTGTCGCCCGAGGGCGCCCCGGAGCGGGAGCCCGATCCGTTCGTGGACGGCTGCCCGAGCATGCTCGGGTCGAACGTCGTGAACGCTTCGTACTGGCCGCCCTGCTGCGGCGTGCCCGAGCCGTCGCTGATGAGCATGTCGGGCATCATGACGAGCGCGCTCAGACCGCCCGTCTCCCGCATGCTGAGCTGCACCCGGACGCCGTGGCGCAGGGCCAGGCGGCCGACCACGAACAGACCCATGCGCCGCGACACGGACACGTCGACGACGGGCGGGTTCGCCAGCCGCCAGTTGGCCTCGGCCAGCTCGTCCTGGCTCATGCCGATGCCCAGGTCGTTGATCGACACGAGCACGCCGCCCTCGACCGGCGAGCTGGTCACCTGGACCTTGCTCTCGCGGGGGGAGAACGAGATGGCGTTCTCGATCAGCTCGGCGAGCAGGTGGACGGCGTCGGTGACGGCCGGGCCGACGATCAGGGTGCCGGACGCGATCTGGATCTGGACGCGTTCGTAGTTCTCGACCTCGGAGAGCGAGGCGCGGGCGATGTCGACCAGCGGCACCGGCTCGCTCCACTTGCGCGCGGCCTCCTGGCCGGCGAGAACCAGGAGGTTCTCGCTGTTGCGGCGCATGCGGGTGGCCAGGTGGTCGAGGCGGAAAAGGTTGGCGAGCCGCTGCTCGTCCTCCTCGCCCTGCTCCAGGCCCTCGATGAGCTGCAACTGCCGCTCGACCAGAGTCTGGCTGCGCCGGGAGAGGTTGACGAACATGGAGTTGACGTTCGCACGCAGCTTGGCCTCGTCGCCGGCCAGCCGGATGGCCTCGCGGTGGACCTCGTCGAACGCCCGCGCCACTTCACCGATCTCGTCACGGGTGTTGATGCCGACCGACGGCATCTCGGGCACGTGGGCGCCCTCTCCGGACTCGCGCAGCAGGCGGACGGTCTCGGGCAGCCGGGTCGTGGCGACCTGGAGCGCTTCGGCGCGCAACCGGCGCAGCGGGCGGACCAGCGAGCCGGCCACGCGGGTGGTGATGATCAGAACGAGGAGCAGCAGCACGAGGATCATCGCACCGGAGATGATCGCGTTGCGCTGCTCGGTGTCGCTCAGGTCGCGGGTGCCGGCCACGATCTTGGTGGCCAGGCCGTCCTCGACCTTGCGCATGGCGTTGCCGGTCGCGGTGGTGCTCTCGAACCAGCGCGTACGGTCGGCCCGCGTGGTGACGTCGAGGTCCCTGATCCGGTTGAGTGCGCGTACCTGGGCGAGCGCCCGCTGCCGCATGGCGTCGGCCTGGTCGACCTCCCGGCCCCGCAGGCCCTGGTGGTACGCCTCCAGGGCCTGCGGGTCGGCCTCCTGCTCGAAGGCGAGCTGCTCGGCCTGCTGCTTGTTCCAGGAGCCGAGGAAGTCCGCCCAGTCGTCGCTGTCGAGCTCGCGCTGGACGAGCGTCACGAGGAGGATGATCTGCTGCCGCGACACCTCTTCCTTGGCTCGCTGGAGCGCGCCGAGCGCGGCCACGTCTCCCTGGATGGAGTCGTCGGTGACGCCGTCGCCCATGCCGCCCTGGACCGACGAGAAGACGTCGATCATCGTGGTGTAGGTGCTGATGACGGCGCGCGGGGGCACGTTGCCGACCATGGAGGCGCGCAGGCTGTTGAGGCCGTTGAGCCAGCGGTTCATGCCGGCGACGCCCTCGCGGACGCGGGTCGAGTGGGTTGCGTCGATGGCCGAGGCCGCGTTGACGACGTCCTGCTTGGCCTTGTCGGTCGCCTGCCGCTGGGTCTTGACCTGGACGAAGCGCTGGGCCTTCCTGCGGTCGGCGATGTACCACGCGGTGAGCGTGCGTTCCTTGCCGAGCTCGTGGTTGAGCGCGCCGATGCGCTGCACCAGCTCGGCGACCTGGGTCAGCCGGCGGTATTCGGCGCTGGTGCCGATGGCGTCGGCCAGCTGGATGCCGGCGAGCAGCACACCCACGACCGTGGGGATGAGGATCAGCGCGACCAGCCTTGAGCGCACACGCCAGTTCCCCAGCCGGAACCGTCCGCCTGTGTGCTCCCCTGACCTCGTATGTCTGGGGTTATCCGTCCTCACTGACTCTCGCAACCTCTCGCCGGTACGTGCTCGAAAAAATCAGACACGCGTGTGGCGCATGGGATTCTGTCCGGCTGGGTAATTGGAACACAACCCGTACCAGATCGGCCAACCGAACATATCCCATCAAACACGCCCAAAGCAGCACTTCGGGGCGTCTATCGCCGTACACGTTTTCAGGCGGGCCGGAACGAATCCCGCTCGGCCGGTGCCGCGTGCTTCACCATGAGGTGGCGCGTCACCGAGTAGTCCTGCACCGCCTCCTGGCTCATGTCCTTGCCGAACCCGCTGCCCTTCACCCCGCCGTGCGGCGCCTCGCTGGCGATGGGCAGATGGTCGTTGACCCAGGTCACACCCACGTCGAGCCGATGCGACACGCGCATCGCCCGCGACACGTCGCGCGACCACACCGACGACGCCAGGCCGTATGTGGTGTCATTGGCCAGCCTGACGGCCTCGTCCTCGCCCTCGAACGGCAGAGCGACCAGCACAGGACCGAAAAGCTCACCTTGGACGATCTCGCTGTCCTGACCGACCTCGCTGACAAGCGTAGGCGAATAGTAAAACCCCGGCCGGTCGATCGGCGACCCCCCGTGGAGAATCCGCCCGCCCGACCTCGAGACGAACCCGTGCACCCGGTCCCGGTGGGCCGCCGAGATCAGGGGGCCGATGTCGGTCGCCGGGTCCCACGGGTCGCCGACGGTGATATTGGCAAGAGTTGCCCGAATCGCCTCGACCGCGTCCGCGTACACCTCGCGGGCGACGTAGACCCGGGTCGCCGCCGTACAGTCCTGCCCGCTGTTGTACGTCGCCCCCATGGCCACGCCGTGAGCCATCTCGGCCAGATCGGCGTCCCCGAAGACCAGCGCCGGGGCCTTGCCGCCGAGCTCGAGATGCACCCGCTTGAGCGTGCCCGCCGCCCCGGCCATCACGGCGCGGCCGGTCTCCGTCGAGCCAGTGACGCTGACCATGTCGACCCCGGGGTCGGTGACCAGTGCCTGACCGACCTGCGCGGCCCCAGTGACCGCCTGGACGAGCCCTTCGGGCGCGCCCGCCTCGGCGAACAACTCCGCCAGCCGCAGCGTCGTACGCGGCGTCTGAGGGGCGGGCTTGATCACCACCGCGTTGCCCGCGGCCACCGCCGGGCCGACCTTCCACACGGCCATGACGAAGGGGAAGTTCCATGGCGCGATCGACCCCACCACCCCGACGGGGCGGCGCAGCATCACCGAGGTGTAGCCAGGGCTGAACACGCCGGCGCCCGACCCTTCGAGCGAGCGGGCGGCGCCGGCGAAGAAGCGCAGGTTGTCGACGGCGAACGGCAGCTCTCCGTCTCTGAACACCGCGGCGGGCTTGCCCGTCTCCTCCACTTCGAGCCTGGTCAGCTCTTCGGCGTCGGCCTCCACCAGGTCGGCCAGCCGCAGCAGCAGGCGCTGGCGTTCGGCCGGAGTGGTCTGCGACCACGTCTCGAACGCCGCGCGCGCCGACCGTACGGCCGTCGCCACGCCCTCCACCGGCGTGTCCGGAATTTCGGCACACGGGAGCCCGGTCGCGGGGTTGATCAGTTCACGCATCGGAAGACTTCGCTCTCAGGGGTCGTGCTATTTGCCGAGCTGCTCGATCAGGTCGGCGGCCTTGCGCAGCCCGTCGCGGCGCCGGATCTCCTCGCCCGCGGCGGCCAGCCTCGCGCGCAGCCCGGTGTCGCCGAGCAGCCGCGCGACCGCCCCCTTCAGCTCGTCGTCGGTGAAGGTGTAGGTCGAAAGCCTGACACCATAGCCCAACTCATCCATCCTCTGGGCATTGTCGTACTGGTCCCAGAAGAGCGGCAGCAGGATCATCGGCTTGCCGAAGTGCAGCGCCTCGGTGGTCGTGTTGTTGCCGCCGTGGGTGATGACGAGGTCACACAGTGGGATGATCCTAGTCTGCGGAAGGAACTCCGCGCCCCACATGTTGGCGGGAAGTTCGATCTCCTCGTGCAGCGGGCCCTTGGAGACGATGTACTGGTGCGGGGTGTCGGCCAGCACGCCGATCACCCGCCGCATCAGCTCCACGTCGGACGAGCCGAGCGAGCCGAGCGAGAAGTAGATCAGCGAGCCCTCGCCACGTTGGAAGGGCAGCTCCCACTTCTCCTCAGTCTCCCGGACCGAGGAGTCGAGCCGGTGCCAGGTGTCGTCCAGCGGCCGGGCGTCGGCGTAGTCGGCGATCTCCGGATAGACGTAGAGGTTCAGGTCGCCGTTGTGCATGAAGTCGAGCTCGGGCAGCGGCTCGGTGCCCTGCTCGACGCACCACTCGTTCCAGGCGGTCCAGAGCTCGCGGTGGGTGCGGTCGTACTCCGCGCGGAAGGCCTCCCACTCCGAGCGGTCGCCCGCGGGAAGCCCGGAGAAGACCGGCGCGACGTTCTCGCCGCGGACCTCGAGCGGGTTGCAGGAGACGATGCGGACGAACTTCTTGCCCGCCGTGACCAGAGCCGGGAACGTGAGCACGTTGTCCTCGACGATGATGTCCGGCTGCACCCGCTCGATGATGGCCTTGAGCTGCGGCTCGCAATATTTCGCGCCGTCGATCAGCTCGGCCCAGATGGGCTTGACGACGGTGTCGAGCTGCTCGCGGGTGCTCTTGCGGTATTCGGGCGCGGTCTCGCGGATGAAGTCCTTCCAGAACTGCCCGGGGTCCTGCTCCTCGGCGTCGTCGGGTAGAGGCGCGAGGTCGACCAGATCCTCCTCGAAGCCGAGCGCTTCGAGCTTGCCCTTCCACGACGCCTCGGCGGCGAAGACGACGCGGTGACCCCGGCGACGCAGGATGTCGCCGATGCCGATGCTGTTGTTGGTGGGACCGTAGGCGCTTTCAGGCATGAACAGGATGGTGAGAGACATCGAGACTCCGGAACTGCTGATCAATTTGAAGGGGAATTCAAAAACGCATCTAGCGTGAAGGTCAACTTAAGGGCACTATGGTCACGGCCAACTGAACAGCAGCCGAACGGGTGAAGGTGGTGGGGGTGGCTCAGCGTAAAAGCAGGAGTGACCGGCGCATCGACTTGATCGAGGCCGCGCGCAGGGCCATCATCCGCCATGGCATCGACGGAGTACAACTCTCCCACGTGGCCGAGGAGGCCGGCCTGACCTCCGGAGCCGTGCTCTACCACTACCCCGACCTGCGCGAACTGCTGGTCGAGGCGCAGCACGCCGGCATGGAACGCTTCTACGAGCAGCGGCTGCGCCGGCTCGCCGACTTCACCGATCCGGTGGAGAAGCTGGTCGTGACCATCAGGTCGGGGCTGCCGACCGGGCCGCTCGACCCCGACGTCCGCCTGCTCAACGAACTGGGCGGGGCCGCGGGCCGCAACAGGGTCTACGGCGTGTTGCTCACCTCGCTCTATGACCGCCAGGTGTCGATGTACCAGGCGATCCTCGACACGGGGGCGGCGCTGGGGGTGTTCCGGCTGAGCGCCGACTCGCTGACGGTCGCGCGCAACCTCGTGGCGCTGGAGGACGCGTACGGCTACCGCATCACGGCCAGGCATCCGGTGATCGGCCCGGCCGAGGCGGCCGAACTGGTCCTCTCCTACGCCCGGGCGGCCACGGGCAACGACCTGTCTCACTGATCGACCGCCATGATGACGGCGTCCTCGGCGTTCCAGCGCAACTTGACCTTGGCCCCGGCCTCCACCGCACTGGCGCCCTGGACGGCGACGAGCACCGGCTCGACCCGGCCCGGCACGTCCACGGAGATGTGCGACACGCCGCCGTAGAAGCTGACGTCGAGGACGCTGCCCCGCAGGCCCCCGGTCTCGCCCTCGTCGACCAGCCTGACCCTCTCGGGACGTACCGCCAGCAGCGCCTTGCTGCCCGCCGCGAGCTCGGTCATGGGCGTGCCCGCCAGCACGCCGAACTCCTCGCTCTCCAGCCCGTCGAGGCCGCCGGCGACGCCCTCGAACAGGTTGTTGGCGCCGACGAAACCGGCTACGAACGGCGACCGCGGCCGCTCGTACAGCGGGACGGGCTCGTCCACCTGGCACACTGTGCCGCTGTCGAAGACCGCGATGCGGTCGGCCAGCGACATGGCCTCCTCCTGGTCGTGCGTGACGACCACGAAGGTGATGCCGACGTCGTGCTGCAGCCGCTTCAGCTCCAGCTGCATGTCGGCGCGGACCTTCTTGTCCAGGGCCGACAGCGGCTCGTCCAGCAGCAGCAGGCGCGGCCGCTTGACGATGGAACGGGCGAGAGCCACCCGCTGCCGCTGGCCGCCGGAGAGCTGGGCGGGCTTGCGCGAGGCGTGCGCGGTCAGCCCGACCGTCTCCAGCACCTCGCCGACGCGCTGCCTGATCTCCTGCCTGGGCAGGCGCTCCCGCTCCAGGCCGTAGGCGACGTTCTTGGCCACGGTCATGTGCGGGAACAGCGCGTACGACTGGAACATCAGGCTGATCGGCCTGCGGTTCGGCGGCAGGGCCAGCAGGTCCTCCCCGTCGAGGGTGACCGTGCCCCGGTCGGGCGTCTCGAACCCGGCGATGATGCGCAGCAGCGTGGTCTTGCCGCACCCCGACGGCCCGAGCAGGGCGAAGAACTCGCCCTGGCCGATCTCCAGCGAGACGCCGTCGAGCGCGGTGACGTCGCCGAACCTGCGCGTGATCCCGTCAACCTTCAGCACGCCGTGCCTCTCCGATCCTTGTCAGACGCTGGCCGGCGATCACCGCTACGAAGCTCACGAGGAGCAGGATCGCGGCCAGCGCGTTGATCTTGGGGGTCACGCCGAAACGGATCATCGAGTAGATCACGATCGGCAGCGTCGGCTCGGCGTTCCCGATCGTGAAGAAGGCAATCACGAACTCGTCGAGCGACAACGTGAACGCCAGCAGCGCCCCCGCCACGATGCCCGGCGCCAGCTGCGGCAACGTGATCTTCATGAACGTGACCACGTGTCCCGCGCCGAGGTCGCGCGAGGCCTCCTCCAGCGAGGTGTCGGCCCCGGACAGCCGGGTGCGCACCACCGCGGCCACGAACGCCATGGAGAACAGGGCGTGCGCGAGGATCACCGAGTAGTGGCCGAGCGTCAGCGCGATCACGCCGTAGAAGAGCAGCAGCCCGATCGCCAGCACCAGGTCGGGCAGTACCGCGGGCATCAGCGCCAGCGCGTCGAGGGCCTTGGACCTGGAGTGGCGGGCCAGGCCGACGGCCAGCAGCGTGCCCAGCACGGTCGCGATCGCGGTCGACCCCACGGCCACGATCAGCGTGTTGATCAGGCCGTTCCTGACGCGCTCGTCCGCGGCCAGCTCTCCATACCACTTGAGGCTGAAACCCTCATAGGTGTACGCCGACTCGCCGGCGTTGAACGACATGACGACGAGCACGACGATCGGCAGGTAGAGGAAGACGTACGTCACCCAGAGCGGGACGAACAGCAGCTTGGACCTACGCACGGCGCGCCACCCATGCCTGTGCCATCAGCAGCACCAGGAGCACCGCGATGAGCGCCAGCGCCAGCGTCGAGCCGAACGGCCAGTCGCGTGCCTTCAGGAACTGGTCGCGGATCAGGTTGCCCACCATGATCGACTTGTTGCCGCCCAGGATCTCGGGGATGACGAAGTTGCCGAAGCTCGGCACGAACACAAACAGGCAGCCGCTCAGCACGCCTGGGACCGTGAGCGGCAGCGTGACCTTGCGGAACGTGGTGAACGGCGAGGCGCCGAGGTTCGCCGACGCCTCTCTGAGCTGCGGGTCCAGCCGCTCGATCGCGGCGTACAGCGGCAGCACCATCAGCGGCAGGTACGAGTAGAGCAGCCCGGTGACGATCGCGCCCTGGTTGTAGAGCAGCTCGTACGGCCCGAGCCCGATCGCCGCCAGCCCGCTGTTGACCAGCCCGGGACCGCTGAGCAGGATGATCCACGCGTAGACGCGGATGATGAAGTTGGTCCAGAACGGCAGCACGATCGCGACCAGGGCGATCGTCTTCCACTTGGGCGAGAGCCGCGCGATCGCGTAGGCCGTCGGATAGCCGATCAGCAGCGCGATGGCCGTCGTCAGGGCCGCGATGCGCAGCGAGCCGCCGACCACGCCCAGGTAGAGCGGGTCCATCAGGCGGGCGAAGTTCTCGGTGGTGAACTCGTACACGATGCCGCCGAAGCGCCCGCGCTGGAAGACGGTGTTGCTCAGCACCAGGGCCAGCGGCACCAGCAGCAGCACGACGAGGTAGGTCAGGCCCGGCGACAGGAACACGAACGCGCCCAGCCGGCGTCCGCGCGAAGGGGACGCCGGCCGGGCCTTGAGCTCAGAGGTCACCGCTGTTACGACTGCGCCGTGACTTCCGTCGACAGGCGGGTGTACTTCGTGGACGCCTGTCCGAGGTCGACGATCGCCTCACCGTCGAGCAACTCGTCCGGCTTGATGCCGAGCAGCGAGCCCTTGGGGACCTTCACGCGCTCCATGGCGGCCTTGTTGGGCACCTTGTAGTTGATGTTCGCGGCGGCCCAGCTGTGGTTCTCGGGGGCGAGGATGTAGTTGATGAGCGCGTGGGCGGCCTCCTTGTTCTTGGAGGACTTCATGATCACCATGGTGTCCACCCAGAGGTCGCTGCCCTCCTTCGGCACCTCGAACGCGATGTTGCCCTTCGGGTCGGTCGTCGGGCACCAGCCGTCCCACGCCTCGACCATGATGGCCTCGCCGGACTTCAGCTTGTCGCCGAAGGTCGTGTCGTCGTAGCCGAGCAGATGTGGCTTCTGGGCCACGAGGAGCTCCTTGGCCTTGGCGATCTCCTCGTCCTTGTCGGTGTTGACCGAGTAGCCGAGGGCCTTGAGCGCCGGCAGGGCCAGCCAGCGCTCGGTGGTCATCATGGTGACCTTCTTGTCGGCCCAGGCCGGCGGCTTGAGAAGATCGTTCCAACTGGTCGGCTTCTTCTTCACCAGGTCGGTCCGGTAACAGATGCCGGTCGTGCCCCAGGTGTAGGGCACGGAGATCTTGTTGCCCTTGTCGTAGGAGAGCTGGGTGGCCTCGGGGTAGAGGTTGGCCAGGTTGGGGATCAGCTCGGGGTGGATCGGCTCCAGCAGGCCCTGCTCGTTGAGCGCCTGGGCGTACTGGCCGGACACGAACGCCACGTCGACCCCGCTGTCACCGGAGGCGGTGAGCTTGGCCATCGCGTCCTCGTTGGTGGCGTGCAGAGCGATCTTGATGTCCTTGACCTTGAGCTTGTCCTTGGCCCCCTTGGTGAACTCCTCGGGCAGGTAGCCGTCCCAGACGGTCACCTGGATCGACTGCTTGGTCAGGTCCGCGTTCGGCTTGAGGTCGTCGGCCGCCGCCGCGTTCGTGCCTTCTGGGCTTGTCGACGACTCACCTCCGCACGCCGCGACGGCAAGCGCGAGGCCGGCCACCGCTACGGCGGCCGGGAGACGACGGGTGAACCGGATACGGGACACGGCCGCTACTCCTTCTTGAATTTGCGGTGTTAGAGGGGTCGCGCGACCTTACCGGACACAGCGGACCAGATCAGGAGTGTTGCAGCAGATATCAACATGGGCAAGACTTTTTATGACATTGCTACCTGGAAGTTTGGCGATCGTGTTGAATTGGGATTCAATAGGGCCCCGGTTGATCTCTCTCGGTGAGAAGCCCCTCACCGGCCGAGATCGCGGGCTCACCACCGCGCTCGTGGGGCTGCTGGACGAGGATCCGCCGCCGCCCTTCGCGGTGCGGCGCTTCCGCCCGCTGCCCACCTTCTCGTACGCCTCCGGGGATCTCCACACTGGGGCCCCAGGTGAGCGTGGTTTCGGCCCGCACGTGGACCAGACAAACCACTCCGTGGTCGTGGCCGAAAAGGTCGTTGTCAAGTGGCTGACCCCGCCGGCGCCCCTGCCGCATCCCGCCCCGGAGCTCCTCGCCCATCTCGTTGAGGCGGGTTTCAACGACACCGCTCCTCCCTACGCGGCGCTGACCGCGGAGCTGGACGGCCGCGACCACCTCCTCGCCCTGGTCACGGGCTACCTGCCCGGGGCGCGGGACGGCTGGGAGTGGTGCGTCGACCAGGCCGCGTCGCCGGAGAGAGCCGGGGCCACCGCCTTCGCCACCCCGCTCGGCCGCCTGGCCGCCGACCTGCATCTCGCCCTCGCCACGCTGCCGCCGCCGCCCGGCGGGGCCGGTCCCGATCTGGCGGAGCGGGCGGCGGGCGCGCTCGCGGAGGCCATGGAGCTGACCGGCGGCGACGACGGCGAATGGCTGGCCACCAGGTCCGCCGCCCTCCGGCGCGACCTGGCCCCACTGGACCTCCTCCCGACCGGTCCGCGCATCAGGATCCACGGCGACCTGCACGTCGGCCAGATCCTCCGGTGGGACGGCGGGTACGCGGTGATCGACTTCGACGGCAACCCCACGGTCGCGGGCGCGGACCCGTACCAGCCGGCGGCCAGGGACGTCGCCCAGCTCACCACCAGCCTGGAGCACGTGGCGCAGGTGGCGATCAGGCGTCGGTCCACGCCGCCCGCCGAGGCCGCCGCGTGGGCGGCCGCCGCCCGCGCCGCCCTGATGTCCGCCTACCGGGCCCGGCTGGCCGAGCGGGGCAGGCCCGACCTGCTGGACGACAGGCTGATCCGCCCGTTCGAGGTGGAGCAGGAGTGCCGGGAGCTCATCTACGCCGCCCGCCACCTGCCCCGCTGGCGCTACGCCCCCATGGGCGTCCTGCACACCTGGTATCCCGAAGAGAACCCGGAGCAGGATCCCGAGCAGAACATCGTGCAGGACCCCGAGGAGAACAACGCGTGAATCCCGAGCTCTACCTGTCCGACCTGGAAGCCAAGCCGGAGGCGCTGCGGAGCCTGGCCGGCGCCCTGGCCGAGGAGAACCCGTTCCGCGTCCTGCCTCCGGGCATCACGAGGGTGCTCTTCCTCGGCATGGGCAGCTCCCGCTACGCCGCCGGGGTGGCGGCCCTGCGCCTGCGCGCGGCGGGCGTCGACGCGTACGCCGACTACGCCTCCGCCGCCGCCACCTGGTCGGCGAGGCAGGACACCCTGGTCGTGCCGATCTCGGCCACCGGCGCCAGCGGGGAGACCCTCGACGCCACGGCCCGCTACGCGGGCGGCCCCTCCCCCGTCGCCGTGCTCACCAACACCCCGGGCTCGCCCCTCGCCGAGGCGGCCGACCTGGTGATCCCCATGCACGCGGGCGAGGAACGCGGCGGCGTCGCGTGCCGGACGTTCCAGCACACCCTGGCGCTCCTGCTGCTCATGGAGGCCACGCTCACCGGGCGGGACCGCGACGTCCCCGCCCTGGTGGAGCAGGCCGCCGAGGCCACCGCCGACCTGCTGGAACGCCGGGACGCCTGGCTCCCGCGGGCGCTGGAGCTGCTCGACGGCCCGCACGGCGTCTACACCGTCGCACCCGCCGAGCGCCTGTCGTCGGCGGAGCAGTCGGCGCTGATGTTCCGCGAGGGCCCGCGCCGCCCGGCCGACGCGTGCGAGACGGGCGACTGGTCCCACGTGGACGTCTACCTCACCAAGACCCTCGACTACCGGGCCCTGCTCTACCCGGGTTCCCGCTACGACGACCAGGCCATGGACTGGGTACGCCTGCGGGGCTCGACCGTGCTGGCCGTCGGCGCGGAGGTGAAGGACGCCGCGGCCGCGATCCGCTACCGGCACGACGGCGACCCCGACGTGGCCCTGCTCACGGAGACCCTGGTGGCGGAGCTGGTGGCCGCCCACTGGTGGAGGGGACGGTAGGTCAGCCGGCGCGCACGGCCATGGCGTGTTCGACGAGCGTGATGAGGGTGTGCTTGACCGCCGGGCGCGCCCGCGCGTCCATGCGGACGATCGGCACGTGCGTCGAGAGCGTGAGCGCCTCCCGCACCTCGCTCTCGGCGTGCGGGAACTCGCCGTTCCAGCCGTTCAGGCCGACCACGAACGGGATCCGCGCCTGCTCGAAGTAGTCGACGGCGGGGAAACTGTCGGCGAGCCTGCGGGAGTCGACCAGCACCACGGCGCCGATGGCCCCGCGCACCAGGTCGTCCCACATGAACCAGAACCGGTACTGGCCGGGGGTGCCGAACAGGTAGAGAATCAGGTCGTTCGCCAGGGAGAGCCGCCCGAAGTCCATGGCCACGGTGGTGGTGGTCTTGCCCGGCGTGTGGCCGAGGTCGTCGATGCCCGCCGACGCGTCGGTCATCACCGCCTCGGTGGTCAGCGGCAGGATCTCGGACACGGAGCTCACGAACGTGGTCTTGCCCACGCCGAACCCGCCCGCCACGACGATCTTCGTCGAGGTGAGCCGGCTAGAGCCTGCGAAGTCCACTTAACACCCTTTCAAGCAGGTTCTTATCGGGTAATCCCGCGTTCAGCTGCGGCTGGTACACCCTGACCAGCCCGTCCGCCTCCATGTCGGCGATGAGCACCCGCGCCACTCCGAGCGGGACGCTCAGCAGCGCCGAGATCTCCGCCACGGACCGCACCTGCCGGCACAGCTCGCTGATCGCCCGGTATTCGCGGGTGTAGGTCGAACCGAGCCGGGCCGAGGTCGCCGACGACACCAGGGCTTCCATGGCCAGCTCGGTGCGCGGGGCGGTCCTTCCGCCGGTGACGGCGTACATGCGGACGAGCGAGCTGCGCTCGGGCTCCGGCTCGCCGTTATCCCACGATGCCACGGTCTACTCCCATCACCACGGACGCGCGGCGGACAGCTCCGCCCGTACGGCGGGCGTGAGCACCTGGCCCGCGCGCTCGACCAGGATCGTCATCTGGTAGGCCACCAGCCCCATGTCGCAGTCGGGTGCGGCCAGCACCGCCAGGCAGGATCCGTCGCTGATCGACATCACGAGCAGCAGCCCGTGCTCCATCTCGACGAGCGTCTGGGTGACCCCTCCGCCCTCGAAGACCCGCGCCGATCCGTGCGTGAGGCTGACCAGGCCCGCCGCGATGGCGGCGAGCTGGTCGGCGCGGTCCTTGGGGAAGCCCCGCGAGTACGCCATGGGCAGCCCGTCGGCGGAGACCACGACGGCGTGCGCCACGCCGGGCACCTCTTCGACGAAACCGGTGACCAGCCAGTTGACGTCTCTGGCTGCCTGGCTCAGCTCCTTCAAGAGTCCTCCTCGAGCTCGGCACGGCCCTTGCGCACGCCCTGCTGGTAGCTGGCCAGCCTGGAACGCAGCCGATCAGGGGACAGCGGTGGAGCGGGAGCGGGAGCGGGCGCCGGATTCGCGGTGCCCGGTACCAGATTCGCCTTCGGCGTCCTTTTCGGCAAGCCCGAGTTCGTGGTGCCGCTCTGGGCGGGCTCCGCGGCCGCACCCGCGGCCTGCCACCCCTGGTCGGCGGGCGAGGTCCAGGAGGGATCGCGGTGGTCGGCGGTGGGGGCCGCCTTGCTGAACCAGCTGCTCTCCTCGACGGCGGTGAAGATCGGCAGGAAATCCTCCTGGGACGGCCCCGCCAGGCCGAGCGGCGGGTCGGCCGCTTGCGTGTACGGCGGCTGCTCGCCCGGATAGGCGTACGGCGGCTGCTCTCCCAGCGTGGCCGGCCGGGTCGTCGGCGACGAGCCGAACCACGACGACGGCTCGGCCGCCAAGGGTGCGGCGTCGAACGACGGGTGCCCGGGCGGAGGGCCCGTCAGTGAGGCGGGCGGCGGTGTGTGCACGGGGGCGGCGAAGGAGTCGGCGGTCCCGAAGGACGGCGTACGCACCTGCGCCTGCCTGGGCACCTGGACCCGTCCCTGCGCGGGCATCGCGCTCGGCACCTCCGTGAGCAACATCGGCGGGACCAGCACCATGGCGGTCAGCCCGCCGACGTCCTGCGCCCGTAACTGGACCCGGATGGTGTGCCGCAGCGCCAGCCGGCCGACCACGAACAGGCCCATGCGCCGCGACACCGACACGTCCACGACCGGCGGATGGGCCAGCCGCCAGTTGGCCTCGGCCAGTTCGTCGGGGCTCATGCCGATCCCCTGGTCGGTGACCGACACCATCAGGCTGCCCTCGTCGAGGCGGGCGCTGGAGATGATGACCTTGGTGTCCCTGGAGGAGAAGGAGACCGCGTTCTCGACCAGCTCCGCGAGCAGGTGCACCACGTCGGTGACGGCCTGGCCGGCGATCGCCACGTCCGACTCGACCTGGATGCTGACCCGGTCGTAGCTCTCCACCTCGCCCAGCGCCGCCCGCACGATGTCCATCAGCTCGACCGGCTCGCTCCACTTGCGGGCGGCTTCCTGGCCGGCCAGGACGAGCAGGTTCTCGCTGTTGCGCCGCATGCGGGTGGCCAGGTGGTCGAGCTTGAACAGGTCGCCGAGCCGGGCGTCGTCGCGCTCTCCGCGCTCCAGCCGCTCGATCAGCGTGAGCTGCCGTTCGACGAGCGTCTGGCTGCGCCTGGACAGGTTGACGAACATGGCGTTGACGTTGGAGCGCAACCGCGCCTCGTCGCCCGCCAGCCGTACGGCCTCGCGGTGCACCTCGTCGAACGCGCGCGCGACCTCGCCCACCTCGTCCCTGGAGAAGATGCCGATGGGCGGCACCTCGGCGTTGACCGCGCCGTCGCGTGACTCCCGCAGGTGCTGCACGAAGTCGGGCAGCCGCCGGCCCGCGATCTCCAGCGCCTCGCTGCGCAGGCGGCGCAGGGGGCGTACGAGCGACCTGGCCACCCCGGTGGTGATCAGCAGCACGGCCACCAGCAGCGCGAGCACCGCGCCCGCGGTCACGAACGCCTTGCGCCGCTCGTCCGCGCTGAGTGCCTCGCTGCGGGCCACGATGCCCTCTGCCTGGCGCCGCTCGACCGTGCGCATGGAGTCGACGACCACGGCGGCGGCGTCGTGCCACTCCTTCGCGTCGTCGCGTCTGGCCTGGTCGAGCCCGCGCAGCGGCAGCTCGTTGGTGGCCCTGATCATCACCAGCTCGCGCAGGAACAACATGCGCTCGGCGGACCTGCCGTTGACGGTCTCGTCGAAGAAGCGGCGCTCGCCGGCGGTGGCCTCCTCGGCGAAGCCCCTGCGCTCGCTGGCCTCCTTGGACTGCTCGCCGAGGAACCGTTTGAGCTGGTCGGGGTCGAACGCCCCCTCGACCAGCACGATCGTGACCAGCGCCTGCTGGTAGGAGACGCTCTCCTTGGCCCGGGCGAGCGCGTCGAGCATGCGGGTCTGGCGGAACAGCTCGTCGTCGACGCTGCCCTTGATCAGCTCGTTGTGCACGGAGAGCAGGTCGGCGATCACGGTCGTGTAGAGCTCGACGGCCGGACCGGGCAGCAGGTTGGCGTCGAGCGCCTGCGCGCGCAGGGTGCCCAGGTCGTTCAGGCGGCTGAGCAGGGTCTCGATCTGGTCCGCGGTGCGGCCGCTCACGTCGTTCAGCAGGGGCTGTGCGAGGCCGCGCACCCTTTTGACGGACAGGTCGGTCTGGCCCATCCGGGCGCGCACCGTGCCGAGCTCGTCCGCGGGCCGGTCGCGCGCGATGTACCACGCGGTCCTGGCCCGTTCTGTGGACACCTGGTGGGTGAGCTCGCCCAGCTCCGCGGACATCCGGGCGAACTGGTTCGTACGGGCGTAGTCGCCGGCGGCGGAGGTCGAGGCGAGCACCTGGACGCCGCCGAGCAGCACGGCGGCGGCCGTGGGGATGAGGATGAGCGCGATCAGACGCGCCCGCACGCGCCAATTGCGCAGCCGCCAGCGGCTCTCGCCGGCCTGCCTCTCGCCCAGCTGTGTACTCACCGAACGCACCTCGCCCGAATCGGCGTATATGAGGGGCATACGCCCCGGGGGGAAATCAGCAAGTGCGGGTAATTGGAACACATCCCATACAGGACGGCCAACCGAACTTAACGCGACAAAAGTCGAGTCGTGTGACTCCTGAGGATAGAACTTGGGACACCATGCGTGAAGCACCCGGGCGAGAGATTAACCCAGATCAAGATAGATGTCCGCTAATGAGTGGTTAGTACGTTTCAACGCATAACACGGAAGCCGCACCATGATCTCTGGAGTGTCACAGCGTTGAGAATGTCGCTAATCACCACATATGTTGAGCCACGTCATAACGAGGAGGCAGTGTGGGCGATTCTCACAGCGCGGCCATCACCGTCGACGGCCTATGGAAGATCTTCGGGCCCAAGGCGCAGAAAGTGCTGGACAGCGAGGACAGACATCTCGATCCCGCCGCGCTGAGAGAGAAGACCGGCTGCACCGCCGCGGTCAGGGACGTCGGCTTCGAGGTGCGCCCCGGCGAGGTGTTCGTGGTCATGGGGCTGTCCGGCAGCGGCAAGTCCACCCTCGTACGCTGCCTCACGCGGCTCGTCGAGCCCAGCGCCGGCGAGATCACCATCGGCGGCGAGGACGTCGGCCGCGCCTCACCCGCCCGGCTCCGCGAGATCCGGCGGCACCAGGTCAGCATGGTCTTCCAGCACTTCGGCCTGCTGCCGCACCGCAAGGTGATCGACAACGTCGCGTACGGCCTGGAGATCCAGGGCACGCCCAGGGCCGCCAGGCACGAGCGGGCCGAGGAGATCCTCGCCCTGGTCGGCCTCGACGGCCACGCCGGCGCCTACCCCGACCAACTCTCCGGCGGCATGCAGCAGCGGGTCGGGCTGGCCCGCGCGCTGGCCGTGGACCCGCAGGTGATGTTGTTCGACGAGCCGTTCAGCGCGCTCGACCCGCTGATCAGGCGCGACATGCAGGCCGAGGTCATCCGCCTGCACCGGGAAGTCGGCAAGACGATGGTGTTCATCACGCACGACCTGTCGGAGGCGCTCAAGCTGGGCGAGCGGATCGCGATCATGCGGGCGGGCTCGATCGTGCAGCTCGGCACCGCGGAGGAGCTGGTGGGCGCGCCGGCCGACGACTACGTGGCCGACTTCGTCCGTGACGTGCCGAAAAGCCACGTGCTGACGCTGCGCCGGCTCTGCCGGCCCCCCGAGCCGGGCGAGTCGCTGGACGGGCCCGAGTTACCGGTCACCACGGTCATCAGGGACGCCATCGCCGCCTCCGCCGCCTCCGCCCACCCGATCAGGGCCGTGGACGGCGACGAGCTGGCGGGCGTCGTGGACCGGGTCGACCTGCTGTCCTTCCTGTCGGGCCAGGAGAGCCCCGTGCGAGCGGGCGCATGAGCAGCGCCACGGCCGCCGGCAGGCCGGCCTGGCTCGGCCTGCCGAGGTGGGCGGCCCCCGCGGGGGCGGCGGTCCTGTTCGCGGCGGCGTACCTGGTCTTCCGCGACACGGCGACGCTGCCGCACGACAGGGAGGCGGCGCCGTTCCTGGCCGTCACCGAGCTGCGCGAGTGGATCGACGACAACAGGAACGACAACCCGCTCTTCCTGTACTTCCTCAACTACATCAGGCTGTTCGTCGGCGGGCTCTACGACGCCTTCCACACCGTCCTGTTCGCGCTCGGCTGGCCCGGCATCACGGGCGTCATGGGTGCGCTGGGCTGGTTGTCCGGCGGCCGGTGGATCGCGGCGCTCGCGGTGGGCGGCGTGAGCGCGTTCGGCCTGCTCGGTCTCTGGGAGTCGAGCGTCGACACGCTGGCCCTGGTCGCGGTGGCGGTGCTGCTGTCGCTGGCCGTCGGCATCCCGCTCGGCGTGTGGGCCGGGCTCTCCGAACGCGTGCGCAGGGTGCTGACGCCGGTCCTCGACGTCATGCAGATCATGCCGACGTTCGCGTACCTGGCGCCGCTCGCGCTGTTCTTCCACATCGGCGCGCCCGCCGGCGCCATCGCGACGATGATCTACGCGATCCCGCCCGCCATCCGCATCACCGCCCTGGCCATCTCGGAGGTATCCCCCACCGCGGTCGAGGCGTCCGCCTCGCTGGGCGCCACGGGCCGGCAGACGTTGTTCAAGGTCTACCTGCCGCTGGCCAGGTCCACGATGGCGCTGGCGGTCAACCAGACGATCATGATGGCCCTGTCCATGGTCGTCATCGCGAACCTGATCTCGGCCCCCGGGCTTGGCGGCGACATCATCCGCGGCCTGTCGCGGGCCCAGGTCGGCATCATGCTCCCGGCGGGCGTGGCTGTGGTGATCATGGCGGTGATGCTCGACCGGATGACGATGGCCCTCTCCCGCCGGGACGCGCACGCCCGGACCTCACGGGTCGACCTGGCCGGGGCGGGGGTGCTGGCGGTGGCCGGGCTCGCGCTCATCCCCGTGCTGCCGCGCGCCTGGCCGGAGAACCTCACCGTCAACGTCGTGGCGGAGGTGAACGCCGCCGTCCGCTGGGCCGAGACGACCTGGTACCCGGTGACGACGTTCATCAGGGAAGCCACCACCCAGGCCCTGCTGAACCCCCTGCAGTCGCTGCTCACCTCGGCCCCGTGGTGGCTGGTGGCGCTCGCGCTGCTGGCGGCGGCCTGGCGGGTGAGCGGGCTGCGTCCCGCGCTGACGGCGCTGGCCTGCCTGCTGGCCATCGCGCTGCTCGGCCTGTGGGAGCACAGCATGATGACGATGAGCACGGTCGCCGTCGCGGTGCTCGTCACGCTGGCCATCGGCCTGCTGCTCGGGGTGGCCGCGGCCCGCTCGCCGCGCTTCTCGGCCGTGCAGCGGCCCATCCTCGACGCCGCGCAGACCATGCCCGCGTTCGTCTACCTGCTGCCGGCGCTGGCGCTCTTCGGCACCACCCGGTTCACCGCGATCTTCGCCTCCGTCATCTACGCGGTCCCGCCGGTCGTACGCCTGGTCGAGGACGGCATCAGAGCGGTGCCCGCCACGGTCGTCGAGGCCGCCGCCTCGGCGGGCTCGACCCCGGGCCAGCTGCTGTGGAAGGTGCAGCTGCCCATGGCGAGGAGGGCCATCCTGCTCGCGGCCAACCAGGGCATCGTGATGACGCTGGCCATGGTCGTCATCGGCGGCCTGGTCGGGGCGGGCGCGCTGGGCTACGACGTGGTCCTCGGCTTCTCCCAGCGGACCGACTTCGGCATGGGCTTCGTGGCGGGCATCGCCACGGTGCTCCTCGGAGTCATGCTCGACCGCATCACGCAGGGCGCCGACAGGCGCTCTTCCCCCCGAAAGAGGAAGTTCACATGAAGATTCGCCTGCTCGCAGGCCTTCTCGCCCTAGGGCTCACCGCGATGGGCTGCGGCGGAGCCACGGTCGGCACCTCGACCAGCTCGGCCGCGCCGGAGGCCGGCGCCAGCGCCTCGGGCGCCTCCGCCGGCACGGTGAAGATCGCCATCAATCCGTGGGTCGGTTACGAGGCCAGCGCCAACGTCGTGGCGTACCTGCTGGAGAACGAGCTCGGCTACGAGGTCGAGCTGCCCGAGATCAAGGAGCAGCTGGCCTGGGAGGGCTTCGAGACCGGCGACGTCGACGTCATCATCGAGAACTGGGGTCACCCCGACCTGAAGAAGCAGTTCATCGAGGAGAAGAAGGTCGCCGTCGAGGCGGGCTCCACCGGCAACAAGGGCGTCATCGGCTGGTACATCCCTAAGTGGATGGCCGACGAGCACCCCGACATCACCGACTGGAAGAACCTCAACAAGTACGCCGAGCTGTTCAAGACCTCCGAGTCGGGCGACAAGGGCCAGCTGCTGTTCGGCGACCCGTCGTACGTCAGCAACGAGGCCGCGCTGATCAAGAACCTGAAGCTCGATTACAAGATCGTCACGGGCGGCAGCGAGGCGGCCCTGATCAAGGGCGCCCAGCAGGCGCAGGCGCAGAAGAAGCCGCTGCTGTTCTACTTCTGGGACCCGCACTGGCTGTTCAGCCAGACCGAGCTGGTCCGGGTCAACCTGCCGCCCTACACCGAGGGTTGCGACGCCGACCCGAAGAAGGTGGCCTGCGACTACCCGGAGATGGACCTCGACAAGATCGTCAGCAAGAAGTTCGCCGACACCGGCGGCAAGGCGTACGAGCTGATCAAGAACTTCAACTGGACCAACGCGGACCAGAACGCGGTCGCCGACGACATGACCAACAACGGCATGACCGGCGAGGAGGCCGCCAAGAAGTGGGTCGAGGCCAACCCCGCCAAGTGGCAGGCCTGGATCCCCAAGTAGCCCCTCGACGACCCGGGTCCCGGCACGCGGGACCCGGGCACGGAGACCTCTGATGCGAACGAAGACGCTCGTCGGGCCGCTGGTCGCGGCCCTGCTTCTGACGGCCTGCTCCACCGGGGAGCCCGACTCGGCCACCGTGTCCAAGGGGACGGTCAACATCGACGTCCACGCCTGGGTGGGCTATGAGGCCCAGGCGGCCGTGCTGGCGTATCTGCTGAAGCACGAGCTGGGATACGCGGTGAAGACGCGCAAGGCGGCGGAGGCGCAATCCTGGAAGGACTTCGAATCCGGCAAGGTGGACGTGATCGTCGAGAACTGGGGGCACAACGATCTGAAGAAAGAGTTCATCGAGGAGAAGAAGGTCGCCCTGTCGGCCGGTCTCACGGGGAACAAGGGAGTGATCGGCTGGTACGTCCCCGAGTGGATGGCCAAGAAATACCCCGACATTACGGACTACCGAAACCTCAATAAATACGCACACCTCTTCCGCACCCCAAAGACGGGAAATGCCGGACAGATTCTGGACGGCGACCCGTCGTTCGTGACCAACGACGAGACACTCGTCAAGAACCTCAACCTCAACTACAAAGTCGTCTACTCGGGCAGCGAGGAGGCGTTGATCAGGGCGGCCCAGTCCGCGACGAGGAATCGGACGCCCTTGCTCCTGTATTTCTACGAACCGCAATGGCTGTTCACCAAGGTCAAACTCGTCAAGGTCGCGCTGCCCCCGTACGCGGTGGGCTGCGACGAGGTTCCGGCCAAGGTCGCCTGCGACTACCCGCCCTACCTGCTCGACAAGATCGTCAGCCGGCGGTTCGCGGAGACCGGCGGGCCGGCGTACGAGCTGGTCCGCAACTTCAGCTGGACCAACGACGACCAGAACACCGTGGCCAGCGACATGATCAACGAGAAGATGACCGCCGAACAGGCGGCCGAGCGATGGGTCGCCGAGAACAAGATCGTGTGGAAGGACTGGATTCCCCGTTGAGGTACGACTACGTCATCGTGGGCGGCGGCAGCGCGGGCTGCGCCCTGGCCAACCGGCTCAGCGCCGACCCCTCGACGTCCGTGCTGGTGCTGGAGGCGGGCAGGCCCGACTACCTGTGGGACGTGTTCATCCACATGCCCGCCGCACTGATGTTCCCGATCGGCAGCCGCTTCTACGACTGGAAATACGAGTCCGAGCCCGAGCCGCACATGCACGGCCGCCGCGTCTACCACGCCCGCGGCAAGGTGCTGGGCGGCTCCAGCAGCATCAACGGCATGATCTTCCAGCGCGGCAACCCGCTCGACTACGAGCGCTGGGCCGCCGACCCCGGCATGGAGCGCTGGGACTACGCGCACTGCCTGCCCTACTTCAAGCGCATGGAGACCTGCCTGGCCGAGCCCGGCACGGACTTCCGCGGCGGCGACGGCCCGCTGAAGCTCGAACGCGGCCCGGCCCGCGGCCCGCTCTTCGAGGCGTTCTTCGAGGCCGTGCAGCAGGCCGGTCACCCGCTGACCGACGACGTGAACGGCTACCGCCAGGAGGGCTTCGCCGCCTTCGACCGCAACGTCCACCGCGGCCGCCGGCTCAGCGCGGCCCGCGCCTACCTGCACCCCGTACGCCGGCGGCGCAACCTCACGGTCCGCACCCGCGCGTTCGTGGAGCGCGTGCTCTTCGACGGCACCAGGGCCGTCGGCGTGCGGTGCGACGGCGAGCGCATCGAGGCGGGCGAGGTCATCCTGAGCGCCGGCGCCGTCAACACCCCCCAGCTCCTGCAACTGTCCGGCGTCGGCCCGCGTGACCTGCTGGAGCCCCTGGGCGTGAAGATGGTGCACGACCTTCCCGGCGTGGGCGAGAACCTGCAGGACCACCTGGAGGTCTACGTCCAGCACGGCTGCAGGCAGCCGGTCTCGCAACAACCGTCGCTGGCCAGATGGCGCAGGCCCTTCATCGGCGCCGACTGGCTCTTGCGCAGGAGCGGCCCCGGCGCCACCAACCACTTCGAGGCCGGCGGCTTCATCCGCTCCAACGACGACGTGGCGTACCCGAACCTGATGTTCCACTTCCTGCCGGTCGCGGTCCGCTACGACGGCTCCGCCCCGGCCGGCGGCCACGGCTACCAGGTGCACATCGGCCCGATGTACTCCGACGCCAGGGGCTCGGTGCGGATCACGTCGGCCGACCCCCGCCAGAAGCCGGCCCTGCGCTTCAACTACCTCTCCACCGACCAGGACCGCCGCGAGTGGGTGGAGGCCGTCAGGCACGCCAGGACCATTCTGGCCCAGCCCGCCTGGGCCGACCTCGACGCCGGCGAGCTCTCCCCCGGCCCCGCCGTGCGACGCGACCAGGAGATCCTCGACTGGGTGGCCAGGGACGCCGAGACCGCGCTCCACCCCTCCTGCACCTGCAAGATGGGCACCGACGAGACGGCGGTGGTGGACCCGGGGACGATGCGCGTCCACGGTCTCGACGGGCTGCGCGTGGTGGACGCCTCGGCGATGCCGTACGTCACCAACGGCAACATCTACGCCCCGGTCATGATGCTCGCCGAGAAGTCGGCCGATCTCATTCTCGGCAACACGCCCTTGGCCCCGGAGCCCGTGGAGTTCTACCGCCACCCCCGACCGGCCTGACCCGCGCTTCCTGGCTCCGGATCGTCGTTGCGCAGGTGCGCGGCCACGCCCGACATTCCACATGACTGCCGTACGGTGTACCGTACGACGGTGACCGTCGAGTACTCGGGCAAGGGCGACCCGGCGCGTAGCCTGGCGCTGCTCTGGCGCACCGGCGAGCGGGCCAGCCGCAAGGGCAAGCCGGAGCTGAGCGTCGACCGCATCGTGCGGGCCGCCATCGAGGTGGCCGACGCGGAGGGCCTGCAGGCGCTGTCCATGCGCCGCGTGGCCGAGCGGCTGGGCGTCGGGACGATGTCGCTCTACACGTACGTGCCCGGCAAGCCGGAGCTGTTCGACGTCATGCTGGACACCGTCTACGGCGAGACCGCCAGGCCGAAGGAGGTGCCCGGCGGCTGGCGGGGCCGGCTGGAGCAGATCGCCAGGGCGAACTGGGCCCTCTACCTGCGCCACCCCTGGCTGCTGCAGGTGGCGACGAGCCGCCCGGTGCTCGGCCCGAACGTCACCGCGAAGTACGACTACGAGCTGCGCGCGATCGACGGGATCGGGCTGACGGACGTGGAGATGGACTCGGTGATCACCCTGATCACCGGTTTCGTGCACGGCACGGCCCGGGGCGCGGTGGAGGCCGCGCAGGCCGAGACCCGGACGGGCATGACCGACGAGCAGTGGTGGGCCGCGCACTCGCCCTTCCTGGGCAGGATCGCCGACGTCGACCGCTATCCCACGGCGACCCGGGTGGGGCAGGCGGCGGGGGAGGAGCTCAACGCCGCCTACAGCCCCGAGCACGCCTTCGAGTTCGGCCTCCAGCGCGTGCTCGACGGCATCGAGGCGCTGGTGGACAGCCGGGCCGCCGAGGGCGGTCAGGCGGCGGGCAACGCCCGCTCGTAGGCCGGCAGCGTGTCCAGGAGCGCTAGCGCACGGGAGCGGAGCGCAGCCGTACGACGTGCTCGACCAGCGAGATCAGGGTCGACTTGACCGCCTCGCGGTTGCGGGCGTCGGTGCGCACGATCGGCACCTGCGGCGACAGCGCCAGCGCCTCCCTCACCTCCTGGTCGGAGTGCGGGAACTGGCCCTCCCAGCCGTTGATGCCGATCACGAACGGCAGCTTGGCCTCTTCGAAGTAGTCGATGGCCGGGAAGCTGTCGGCCAGGCGGCGCGTGTCGAGCAGCACCACCGCGCCGATCGCGCCGCGCACCAGGTCGTCCCACATGAACCAGAACCGGTGCTGCCCGGGGGTGCCGAACAGGTAGAGGATCAGGTCACGATCCAGCGACAGACGGCCGAAGTCCATCGCCACGGTCGTGGTCTGCTTGTGGGGCGTCAGACCGAGGTCGTCGATGCCCGCGGACGCGTCGGTCATCACCGCTTCCGTCGTGAGCGGAAGGATCTCGGACACCGCCCCCACGAACGTCGTCTTGCCGACGCCGAACCCACCCGCGACGACGATCTTGGTCGACGTGAGGCCAGGGCTAGAGCCTGCGTAGTCCACTGAGCACCCTTTCGAGCATGTTGAGGTCTGGCTGTCCCTCGCTGAGGTGTGGCTGGTGCAGGCGGACAAGCCCTTCGTCGGACATGTCCGCCACGAGCACCCTGGCGACGCCCAGCGGGACACGGAGCAGGGCCGAGATCTCGGCGACCGACCGGAACGTCCTGCACAGCTGCATGATGGCCTCCTGCTCGGGGGTGAGCAGGGCCATCTCGTCGTCCGGGATCGACATCGACGAGATCAACGTCTCCATCGCGAGGTGATAGCGGGGCTCGGATCGTCCGCCGGTCACCGCGTAAGGGCGGAACAAGGGCTCGTCGTCCCCGGTCCCGTCAACGCCGTACACGACCCTCTCCCATCAGTTCCACCACATCACCGCGTCCTGGCCGCCTGAAGCTCCGCTCGCAGGGCCGGCGTGAGCGCCTGTCCCGCCCTGTCCACCAGCAGCGTCATCTGATAGGCCACGAGCCCCATGTCGCAGTCGGGCGCGGCCAGCACCGTGAGCACGGAACCGTCGCTGATCGCCATGACCAGGAGCAGGCCACGCTGCATCTCGACGACGGTCTGCGTCACCGACCCGCCCTCGAAGACCCTGGACGCGCCCACCGTCAGGCTCAGCAGGCCCGCGGAGACCGCGGCGAGCTGGTCGGCCCTGTCGGGTGGGAAGCCCTCCGACGCCGCCAGGCACAGGCCGTCGGCTGAGACGACGACGGCGTGCGCCACACCTGGCGTGTTGCGGACGAAGTCGGTGATCAGCCAGTCGAAGCGATGTGCCTCATGGCTAAGGGTTGTCACGCATCCTCCCCAGCGGGGCGCTTACTCACTCTTGTTCCTCCTGTCCACGTACTTCCTGGCGGGCCCGTCGCACACCTTGCTGGAAACCGGCCATCCGGCTGCGCATCCGGTCTGCGGAGACCGGTTGCGCGGGCGCCGGCCGCGACGGCTGTTGCTGCTGTGCCGCCTGGCCGGCCGCCGTGCCGGGGACCAGATTCGCCTTGGGGGTGCGCTTCGGAAGCCCGGCGGCGGTGATCCCGCCGAGACTCGGCTCGCTCGCGGCGGCCGCCGCCTGCCAGCCGGCGTCAGCGGCCGTTCGCCACGCTTCCTCCCCAGAGCGTACGGCCTGCCCCGGCGTGGCATCGCCGCCGCCCTCCGCCTGCGCCGCCTGCTCCTCCGGCGGCCTGCGGAACCAGGCCGACTCCACCGACGCGAAGATCGGCAGGAACTCTTCCTGCTCCTGCCCCACCGGCGACACGTCGACCGAGGGGACCGGGTCCGGCCTGCGCACGTCGTTCGTGGAGTACGACGGCGGCGGCGTCTGGAACGCGCCATTTCCAGATGGCGGAGAGCCCTTGCTCGGGTACGACGGATAGGTCCCCGAGTCGAACGAGGCCGGCTGCCTGCGGTAGGAACCGCCGTCGGTGTCGGCGGTGAAGCCGTTGACACCCGCCCTGCCGGGGTCGGACGGGTGCGTCCCGAACGCGGGCCTCGGCGTCCCCGGCGCGCTGTCGTACGTGCCGGGGCCGGGCCGGGGCGCTCCCGCGGCCCTGCCGTTGGCGCCCGGATGGAAGGAGCCCGGGTCGAAGGAGTCGAAGCTGCCGAACGACCGGAATGTCCCGTTCGGCGCGGGCTGGCCCGCCTGACCGGGTACCGGCACACCCGCCGGACCAGGAACGCCGGCCTGACCCGGAGCACCCACCTGACCAGGAGCACCCGCCTGACCTGGGGCGGCCGCCTGACCTGGCGTGGTCCCGCCGCCGAACGCCGGCCGCTGCGGCAGCGGCTGCTGCGCGCCGTCGGCGATCAGCGCGGGCGGCAGCAGCACCATGGCGATCAGCCCCGCGCCCTCGCCCTTCCTGAGCTGCACCCGGATGCCGTGGCGCAGCGCCAGCCGGCCGACCACGAACAGGCCCATGCGCCGGGAGACCGACACGTCCACGACCGGGGGCTCGGCCAGGCGGCGGTTGGCCTCGGCCAGCTCCTCCTCGGTCATGCTGATGCCGGTGTCGGCCACCGACACCAGCGCGCCGCCGCCCTCGATGAGGCTGCTGGTCACCGTGACCTGGGAGTTGTTCGGGGAGAACTGGATGGCGTTCTCGACCAGCTCGGCGACCAGGTGGACCAGGTCGTTGGCGGCGCTGCCGACCACCGAGGTGGCGCGGTGCACCTTGACCTGGACGCGCTCATAGCCCTCGACCTCCGACAGCGCGGCGCGTACGACGTCGACCAGCTTGGCCGGCTGGCTGCGCCGGCGGGTGGCCTCGTGACCGGCCAGGACCAGCAGGTTCTCGGAGTTGCGTCGCATGCGGGTGGCCAGGTGGTCGAGCTTGAACAGGTCGGCCAGCCGGCCGCCGTCCTGCTCGCCCTTCTCCAGGCCGTCGATCAGCGAGATCTGCCGCTCGACCAGCGTCTGGGTCCGGCGCGAGAGGTTGACGAACATCGAGCTGATGTTGCTGCGCAGCTCGGCCTCCTCGCCCGCCAGCCGCACGGCCTGCCGGTGCACCTGGTCGAAGGCCCTGGCCACCTCGCCGATCTCGTCGTTGCCCTCGACCTCGATGGGGCGTACCTCGCCCACGGAGCCTTCGCCGCTGACGCGCAGCCGCCGGACCACGTCGGGGAGCCGGAAGCCGGCGATCTCCAGGGCCTCGGTGCGCAGCCGGCGCAGCGGGCCGACCATGGACCGGGCGATGGCCACGGTGAGGAGCAGGACGAGCAGCAGCAGCGCCACGATGAGCACGCCCGCGGTGACCGCGTTGCGGATCTCGGCGCTGCGCAGTTCCTGGCTGCGCAGGCCGACCTTGCCCGCCAGGTCCTCCTCGATGCCGTGGAGCACGTCGATGGTGGTCGTGTTCTGCTTGAACCACTGCTCGCGGTCGCCCGTGGCGGAGATCAGGTTCTCGGTGATCCGCGCGCCCGGCGACCGGCCGCTGACCAGCGTGATCGCGCGTGCCTTGGTGAGCTGGACGTTGACGTACTCCTCGGTGCCGGTCAGCCGCCTGGACAGGGCGAGCCCGACGTCGGGGCCGGCCTCCGCGCCGACGGCGGCGATGTCGCTCTGCTGGCGCGCGTTGGAGGCGATGAACGTTTCGACCTCGTCGGCCCCCACCCGCTGGGTGTTGTAGGAGGCCTGGAGCAGCTGGACGCGCTGCCGGGAGATCTCCTCCTTGGCCGACGTGAGCGCGCTCAGCGCGCGGAACTGGCCGATGATCTGCGAGTCGTCGGACAGCAGGCTCAGCTCGTCGTGCAGCCTGAGCAGGGTGTCGGTGAGGAAGTCGTAGCGGACGGGGTCGGTCTGGCCCTCTTCCCTGATCTGCGCCAGCCGGCTCAGGTCGTATCTCGCCTGCTCGGCGGCCTTGACGATGCGGGGACCGTAGGAGGCGTCCATCGTGTCGAGGTCGGACCGCACGGCCTTGACCAGCGTGTCGACGGCGGCCTTGCGCTGCTCCAGCGGGGCGGCGAGCTTCTTGCGCACGGCGCGGCCGGCGCCCGCCCATCCGGCGGTGTCACGCTCCAGCCCGATCGCCTGCACGAGGTCGCGGATGCGCCCGGACTGCTCGGCCCCGATGGCCGTGCGGTCGTAGACGCCGATGCTCTGGACCGACTCGGCCACGCGCGCTCCCCCGAGCACGACGCCGGCGATGGTGGGCACCAGGATGAGCGCGGTGAGCCGCCATCGCACGCGCCAGTTGCGCAAGCCAAAACGAGGCAGTGACCGCCGTTCGCGGTCCCGCTGCGCGGCTGGGCCGCCGCCGGAGTTCCCCGTAGTCACTGCTTCCGCTACCCCTCAATCGTCCCCTCAGTCAACGGGCCCTCAAGCCGTCCACAACGTATCCACAGCATCCGACTTACCAGGCATTTCGGACACCATTGTTACAAAGATGTCCGCGCGTCGTGTGCTGTTGGTTATCTCAGTGCGGCAAGCACTTGATCACGGACTTGAGCCCTCTGCGCGTCGCCGCTGAGGGAGCGACCGGCGCGATCCACTACGTAGAAGACGTCCACCGCCTCCGCGCCGAGAGTCTCCACGCGGGCGGCCCTCACGTCAAGACCGCACTCGCCGAACGCCCGCCCGATGCGCCACAGCAGCCCCGGCCTGTCATGGGCCCTGACTTCCACCACGGTGGCGGTCGCGGAAGCGTCGTCCACCAACGTCACGCGGGGTGGGGCGACGGGCACGCGAGGCGGCCTCATGGAGCGTGTACGGCGGGCCAGCCGCTGCTCGATGTCAAGACGCCCAGCAAGGACGAGACGGAGATCGGCCTCCAGCGTCGCGGGGTCGGGCGGCGAGCCGTACTCGGGGATGACGGAGAACTCGATCACGGCCGTGGACCCCGCGGAGGCGGCCGAGGCGGAGCGTACGACGAGCCGGTGCGCGGCGAGCACGCCCGCGGCGCTCCACAGCAGGCCCACCCGGTCGGGAGCGACGACCGTGACCGCTCCCCCGTTGACGCGCACGGCGCCGCCGCCGTGCCGGGCGAGCGCGGCCTGCTCGGCCGAGAGCACGGGCGGCCTGGGCGGGGGCGAGCCGGCGAGCACGGACCTGACGCGGCGCACGAGGTCGGCGACGAGCCCCGCCTTCCAGCCGTTCCACGCCGCCGGGCCGGTCGCGTTTCCGTCGGCGACCGCCAGCGCGGCCAGCAGGTCGAGGACCTCCCGCGTGCCGACCGTGGCCGCGACCTTCTCGATCGTGACGGGGTCGTCCAGGTCCCTGCGGGTGGCGGTCTCCGGCAGCAGCAGGTGGTGGCGGACGACGGTCGCGAGGATCTCCACGTCGGATGGGGGCAGGCCGATGCGGGTGGCGATGTCGCGGACCACGACCTCGCCGGTCACCGAGTGGTCGCCGGGCCACCCCTTGCCGATGTCGTGCAGCAGCGCCCCGATCAGCAGGAGATCGGGACGGGAGACCTCGCGGGTGTGGCTGGCGGCGTTCGCGGCGGCCTCGATCAGGTGCCGGTCGACCGTGAACCGGTGGATCGGGTTGCGCTGCGGACGGTGGCGTACGCGCTCCCAGTCAGGAAGCAGCTTGACTAGGATGCCCGCCTGGTCGAGCTCCTCCCACACGGGCACGGCGGCGCGGCCCGCCCCGAGGACCGACACCAGCGCGTCGCGCGCCTCCTCGGGCCACGGCACCGGCATCGGCGGCGACTGAGCAGCCAGAACGGACACCGTGGCGGGGGCGAGCGGCAGCCCCGAGTCGGCCGCCGCGGCGGCGGCCCGCAACACCAGGACGGGGTCCTTGCGCGGATCGATCCCCCGGGCGAGCACCACCTCGCCGCCGTGCTCGACCACGCCGTCCGCCAACGGGCGGCGGCCCCGGGGAGCGGGGCCTGACAGGAGCCTGTCAACGGTGCGCCAGGTGGCGTCGAACGCGTGGGAGATGGTGCGGCCCGCCTCGGCGAGCCTGCGCATCAGCGCCTCGGCGTCGAGCAGGCCGAGCAGCCCGGCCACCGCGTCCTGCTCCTGCAACACCAGCCGGTCGGTGCCACGGCCGGTGACGACGTGCAGTGCGTGCCGCACGTCGAGGATGAGCTCGTACGCCTCCCGCGCCCGGGGGCCGGGCGCCGAGGCGACCCAGGCGGCGGACACGGCCTGCATGGCCTGGACGTCGCGGAGCCCGCCGCGGCCGTCCCTCAGATCGGGTTCGAGGAGGAAGGCCAGCTCGCCGCTGGCGCGGGCCCGCTGGTCGGCGGCGGCGCGCAACTCGCCGAGCCGGCGCCGGGAGTCGGCCCGCCACTCGGCGAGCACCGCCTCCCTGGCCTTACGGGTCAGCTCGGGGTCGCCCGCCACGTGCCGGGCCTGGATGAGGCCGAGCACGGCCTTCAGGTCCTGGCGGGCGACGGTCACCGCCTCCTCGACCGTGCGGACCGAATGGTCGAGGTTGACCGCCGAATCCCAGATCGGATACCAGATCCGGTCGGCGATCCTGGCGACGTCGGCCCGCCCGTTGTGCAGCAGGACGAGGTCGAGGTCGCTGCCGGGAGCCAGCTCGCCCCTGCCCAGGCTCCCGACGGCGACCAGGGAAACATGCCGGCCGTCGCCGGCCGTACGGAAGAGATCCTTGAGCCAGCGGTCGGTGTCCGCGGCCCGCTCCTTGCGGGCCCCGGCGTACGAACGGGCCTCGCCCCTCACTCCTGCGCCCCCTTGCCGAGCTCCGCCCGGACCCCGTCGTCCGGGCGTCGCCTGGGTCTCCTCACAGGGCCTCCGGGCCCCTCTCTCCCGTGCGCACGCGGATGACGGTGTCCACGGGCACGGACCAGACCTTGCCGTCGCCGATCTTGCCGGTGTGCGCGGCCTTGACGATGACGTCGATCACGTCCTCGGTGTCGTCCTCTTCGGCGAGGACCTCGATCCTGACCTTCGGCACCAGGTCGACCTGGTATTCCGCGCCGCGGTAGACCTCGGTGTGGCCGCGCTGGCGGCCGTAGCCGCTCGCCTCGCTGACCGTCATGCCCTTGATGCCGAACTGCTCGAGGGCGGCCTTGACGTCATCCAGCTTGAAGGGCTTGATGATCGCCGTGATGAGCCTCATGCGTCCACCTTCTTCGTCGCGGGAGCGGTGACGGGGCCGTTGGGCGAGCTCACGCCGGAGGCGTGAACGGTGCCGAGGTCATAGCCGGTCTCGGCGTGGGTGGTGATGTCGACGCCGGTGACCTCGTCCTCGGTGGAGATGCGGAAGCCCATCGTCCTGTCGATGATCTTGCCGATGACCCAGGTGAGAATGAAGGAGTAGCCGCCGACCGCGACGGGACCGAGCACCTGCAGGCCCAGCTGGCCGACGCCGCCGCCGTAGAACAGGCCCTCGCTCTGCTGCTCCAGGAAGGGGTAGGCGGCCAGGAAACCCAGGGAGACGGCGCCGACCACGCCACCGACGAGGTGCACGCCGACCACGTCGAGGGAGTCGTCGAAGCCGAGCTTGTACTTCAGGCCCACGGCGTAGGCGCAGATCGCGCCGGCCAGCAGGCCGATGACCATCGCCGCCCACGGGTCGACGAAACCGCAGGCCGGGGTGATGGCGACCAGACCGGCGACCGCGCCGGAGGCGGCGCCAAGGCTCGTGGCGTGCCCGTCGCGCAGCTTCTCCACGACGAGCCAGGCGCCCACGGCGACCGCGGTGGCGACCTGCGTGTTCAGGAAGGCCAGGCCCGCCGTGCCGTCGACCGCGAGCTCCGAGCCGGCGTTGAAGCCGAACCAGCCGAACCACAGCAGGGCGGCGCCGAGCAGCACCAGCGTCAGGTTGTGCGGCCGCATCGGCTCCTTGCGCCAGCCCTGCCGCTTGCCGAGCACGAGAGCGAGCGCGAGCGCCGCGGCTCCGGCGTTGATGTGCACGACGGTGCCGCCGGCGAAGTCCTCGATGCCCATGGTGTTGAGCCAGCCGGTGCCCCACACCCAGTGCGCGACCGGGAAGTAGACGACCGTGGCCCAGATGACGGTGAAGAGCATCCACGCCCCGAACTTCGCCCGGTCCGCGATCGCGCCGCTGATCAGCGCGACGGTGATGATGGCGAAGGTCATCTGGAACATGGAGAAGACGAGGCTCGGCATGCCGGTGCCGTCGTCCGCGGTGGCGGTGTCGACCAGGCTCTGCAGGCCCAGGGCGTCGAAGCCGCCGACGAAGTTGTTGAGGGCCGAGCTGGGGTTGTCGGTGAAGGCCAGCGAGTGCCCGAAGAGCATCCAGGTGACGGTGACGGTGACGATGGCGCCGAACGACATCATCATCATGTTCAGGACACTCTTGGCCCTGGTCATGCCCCCGTAGAAGAACGCGAGGCCCGGAGTCATCAACAGCACCAGTGCGGCGGCTGTGAGCATCCAGGCAGTCGTGCCGCTATCGATCTTCACGACGCGACCCTCCTTACATGTGACGTGTGGCCACAGCGTGTTCGGCCGGGGTTTCGTGGCTCGACCAGGTGTGTTTCACATTCGTGAATCTCGCCGCACGGGTGTTTCGCGTACGTTTCGGCCTTCTCACAGGCACGGTTTCCGCACCGCACTATCAGGGGCGTGGGATACTTAGGCTTGCCTAACCTAACGATCAAGGAATGCCGATGCGTCTCCGCCTGGCCCTCGCCGCCGCGCTCTCCTTCGCCCTCGTCGCCTGCGGTAGTTCCGCCTCCTCGCAGGAGGCCGGTCCCACCCGGACCGTCAAACACGCCATGGGCGAGACCAAAGTGCCCATGGCCCCCAAGCGGGTGGTGGTGCTCGACACCGACAAGCTCGACACCATGATCTCGCTGGGCCTCACGCCCGTCGGCGCCGCGCAGGCCTCCCAGAACCAGAACTGGCCCGAATACCTCGGCCCTGCGCTCAAGTCCACCAAGGCGGTGGGCACCCTCCAGGAGCTGAACATCGAGGCCATCATGGCGCTGCGACCAGACCTCATCCTCGGCTCGAAGTTCCGCCAGGCCCCCTTCTACGACAAGCTCAGCAAGATCGCGCCCACCGTCTTCACCGAGCGCGTCGGCATCACCTGGAAGGAGAACTTCCTGCTCGACGCCGAGGCACTGGGCAAGAAGGAACAGGCCACGCGGCTGCTGTCGGACTACGAGACGCGAGCCAAGGACGTGGGCGCCAAGTTCGCCAAGCTCGAGGTCAGCATCGTGCGCTTCATGCCCACCGAGATCCGCATGTACGGGCCCGAGTCCTTCAGCGGCATCGTGCTGGGCGACGCCGCCATCCCGCGGCCCGAGACGCAACTGCTGAAGGACCAGGACGACAAGCGCTTCGGCAAGCTGAGCCAGGAGAACATCGCCAAGGCCGACGGCGACGCGATCTTCTACAGCGCGTACGGCGAGGCCGCCGCCAAGTCACAGGCCACGGTCACCGCCGGCCCTCTGTGGACGAACCTCACAGCCGTCACCTCGGGCAACGCCCACAACGTGGACGACGAGATCTGGATGACCGGCATCGGCGTCACCGCCGCCGGCAAGATCCTCGACGACCTCGACGAACACCTCACCCCGCTGGTGTGACGCGATCGCCCTTCCTGACCAGGCCGGGCCGCAGCACCCGCGCGTATACCCCCGCGCACGGCTGCGGCCCCATGTCGAACACCGGCACCCGGTTGTGCCTGGCCACGGTGCGCAGGGCCTCCGTGTCGCGATCCAGCGGCCCGTGCGCCAGAGTCGGCACGGCGCAGCGAGGCGTGGCCACGATCACCTTGAGCACCAGTTCGTCGCCCACGTGCAACTCCCGGCCCGCCCAGGCGTTCTCCGGAAACCCCTCCTCGTCCGTCGCGATCACCAGGTTGGGCCGGTAGCGGACCACCTCGACACGCCCGCGCGGGCTCAGCGCGCCGATCCGCTCGACAGCGGACGTGGAGATCAGGTGAACCGGGGCGAAATCGAAGAACGTGCCGTCCGGAGACGCCCCACCGAGCGTGCCCACCGTGTGCGGCACCTCCGCCTCGATTCCCTCGGCCAGCACCTGCTCCGGCACCGACCGTTCGAACTCGGCGCCCGCCGGCGGCACGTCGATCACCCGCACCTCGCGACCGAGCATCCGCGACAACTCCACGTCACCGGGGACCCGCGCACCCTCGATCGTCAGCAGGCCACGCCAGAGCCGCGGGTTCTTCGCGCTGGCGATCTTGCCGGTGGCGACGTCGAGCACCGCCCGCGCCCGATCCCCCGCAAGGCCGCGCTCGGTCACCTCGCTCTGCCCGACGTCCTCGCCCAGCATCGACTTCACCGGATAGCGCCGCAGCATCTCCACAAGCATCCCCCGACCCTACGACCTGTCGTGCTGGGTGGGGTGCCGGGTCGCGTGGGTGCCGGACGCGGCCTGCGGCGGTCCCTGAGAAGAGCTTTTCGGGAACCCCCTCGGGCCGGGCGCCGCACTGCGTGCCTTCGGCCCGCTCGACCCGCCGTAGACCACGTGGCCTGAGGCCCGCGTGCCTACGGTGGGGCCATCAGGCGGCGGCGGTGGCCATCTTGCGCAGGCGGGCCAGCGCGTCGCGCTCGATGCGGCGGGCGCGGTCGCGGCCGATGCCGTAACGCTCACCGACCTCCGTGAGCGTGTGCTCGCGCCCGTCGAGCAGGCCGTAGCGCCAGCGCAACATCTCGCTGGTGACGCCCTCGAGCCCGGTCAGCCATTCGTTCAGCCGCTCCCGCTCCAGGATGTCGATGGCCTGCTGCTCGGGGTCGGCCCACGTCTCGTCGGCGATCATGTCGCCCAGCTCGGTCTCGTCCTCGTCGCCCACCCCGAGCTGGAGCGAGACCGGATCTGACGCCCACCGCCGCAGCTCCCGCACCCGCTCGATCGGCAGGTCGAGGATCTCGGCGAGGTCGTCGTCGGTCGGCTCGGCGTCGAACTCCGCCAGGATGTCGCGCCGCACGCGCATCAACCGGGTCATCTGCTCGCCCGCGTGCGTGGGCAGCCGCACCGGCCGCGCCTGCTCGTGGATGGCCCGGCCCACCGACTGCCTGATCCACCACGTCGCATAGGTGGAGAACTTGTAGCCCCGCCGGTAGTCGAACTTCTCCACGGCGCGGACCAGGCCGAGGTTTCCTTCCTGCACCAGATCGATGAGCGGCATCCCCCGGCCGGAGTATTTCCTGGCCACCGCCACCACCAGGCGCAGGTTGGCCTGGATGAACTCGTCTTTCGCCCGCTGGCCGGAAATGGCCAGGCGCTCCAGCTCCTCGTCCGCCGCGTCCCCGATGCGCGGCTCCGAGCCCCCGCTGTCGAGCAGCTGCTCGGCGAAGAGACCCGCCTCTATCCGCTTGGCGAGCTCCACCTCTTCCTCCGCCGTGAGCAGCGGGACCCGGCCGATCTCGGCCAGATAGGTCCCCAGCAGGTCGCGGTCGGCGACATGCTGCTCTTGCGTGCGACTCCCCGTAGGCCTTGCCATCCCCAGGCACCTCGTTCCCGCAGCTGCGTTCCCTACCGGGCCAACGTCCGGCCACAGGCAAAGATTCCCTAAAGCACTACGTCGGAGGGAGGGTTCTGGATGTCCTCCTCAAGGAGGAGACCGCCGTGAAACACCTGGTGGACAAGGGGAACGCCAGGTCGGTAAGCGAGGTGCACATAAGAGGGGGCGTCGAGGATGACGAGGTCCGCGCGGGCTCCGCGCCGCAACCAGCCTACGTCCGTACGCCGTAGCGCGCGTGCCCCGCCGTACGTGGCCGCCCTGATCGCCTCCAGCGGCGTCATCCGCATCTCGCGCACGGCCAGCGCCACGCAGAACGCCATCGACGACGTGAACGACGACCCCGGGTTGCAGTCGGTCGCCAGCGCCACCGTCGCTCCCGCGTCGAGCAGCCGCCGCGCGTCCGGGTACGGCGACCGCGTGGAGAACTCCGCCCCCGGCAGCAGCGTCGCCACGGTGCCGGAGGAGGCCAGCGCGTCCACGTCGGCCGGCGTGAGATGGGTGCAGTGGTCGGCTGAGGCGGCGCCGATCTCGCAGGCGATCCGCACGCCCGGCCCCTCGGTCAGCTGGTTGGCGTGCACCCGCGCCCCGAGCCCCGCCTTCACGCCCGCCGTCAGGATCTCCCGCGTCTGGTCACCGTCGAACGCCCCGCGCTCGCAGAACACGTCCACCCACTTCGCGTAAGGGGCGCACGCTTCGAGCATCTCCCCGGCGACGAGCCGCACGTACGCGTCGGCGTCCATGTCGGAGGGCACGACGTGCGCGCCGAGGAAGGTGGTCTCGTCGGTCAGCACGGTGGCGATCTCCAGGCAGCGGCGCTCGTCCTCGACGGACAGGCCGTAGCCGCTCTTGATCTCCACGGTGGTCGTGCCCTGGGCGAGCATCTCGTTCACCAGGCCGAAGGCGCGGGTGGCCAGCTCGGCGTCGCCGGCCCCGCGGGTGGCGGCGACCGTGGTCCTGATGCCGCCTCCGGTGTAGGGCTCGCCGGACATGCGGGCCTGGAACTCGGCGGTCCTGTCGCCGGCGAAGACCAGGTGGGCGTGGCTGTCGACGAAGCCGGGGATGACGGCCCTGCCTCCGGCGTCCACGCGCTCGTCGGCGTCGGGCGCCCGGCTCGCGGGCCCGGTCCAGGCGACCTGGCCGTCGTCGATGACGAGTGCCGCGTCGGGGATCTCCTCGC
This sequence comes from Nonomuraea sp. B5E05, assembly GCF_039880665.1. Taxonomy (NCBI): domain Bacteria; kingdom Bacillati; phylum Actinomycetota; class Actinomycetes; order Streptosporangiales; family Streptosporangiaceae; genus Nonomuraea; species Nonomuraea sp. B5E05. Next base: position 48,321 of record NZ_JBDPMJ010000019.1, on the reverse strand, counting down.
GTTCCGGGTCGCCGGTGTACAGGAGCCCGATCCCGTCGATCAGCGTCGTGCCCGTCATGGGTTCCTCCTGAGTGGTCGGTCTTCGCAAAGGCGCCGATCTACGCGGTCACCGCGGGGCGGCGCGCTGAGGGCGTCACCGGGATCCGGTCCGGGCGGTCATCGCGGGGGTCCGGGCCGTCATCGCAGGGCGCCGATCGCCTCGGCGAGCATGGAGCCGACGTCGCCGAGCCGGTGGCGCCCGTCGGTGACCACGCGCCGGCCGCCGGACACGACCGCGTGCACGTCGGCCGCCGTGGCCGCGTACACCACGGCCTCCAGCCCGCGCGCGCCCGCCGTGCGCACGGAGTCGAGCCGTACGGACACCAGGTCGGCCCACGCGCCCGGCACGAGCAGCCCCGCGCCGGGGAAGCCGAGCGAGGTGTGGCCCGTGACGGTGGCGGCGGCGAGGAGCTCGTCGGCGCGCCAGTGGCCGCGCTGGTGGCTGGCCAGCCGCTCGTCCAGCTCGACCGCCCTGGCCTCCTCGAACAGGTCGATCACGGCGTGGCTGTCGGAGCCGAGCGTGATGGACGCCCCGCGGTCGGCCGCCGCCCTGGCCGGGCCGACGCCGTCGGCGAGGTCGCGTTCGGTGGTGGGGCACATGCAGACGTAGGAGCCCGACTGGCCGAGCAGCTCGATGTCCACGTCGGTCAGGTGGGTGGCGTGCACGGCGGTCGAGCGGGGCCCCAGCACGCCCCGCTCGTGCAGCACCCGGACGGGCGTGGCCGCGTACATCTCGATGCACGCGGTGTTCTCCGCATGCTGTTCCGAGACGTGCACGTGCAGGGGCGCCGCGTTGCGGTGGGAGAACTCGGCCACGACCGGCATCTGCTCGGGCGGCACCGCGCGCACCGAGTGGACGGCCGCGCCGATCTCCACGTCGGGCTGCCCTTCGTACGCCGCCGCCAGCTCCTCCGCCCTGGCGTCCCAGCCTTCGGCGTCGCCGTCGGTGAAGCGCAACTGCGTGCCGGCCAGGGGTACGCCGATGCCTCCTGACAGGTAGCAGGTGTCGAGCAGCGCGATGCGCAGGCCGGCGTCGCGGGCGGCCTGGATGAGGGCGTGGCCCATCGCGTTGGGGTCGTCGTAGGGGCGGCCGTCCGGGTCGTGGTGCAGGTAGTGGAACTCGCCCACGCACGTCACCCCCGCCAGTGCCATCTCGGCGTAGACGGCCCTGGCCAGGCGGAGATAGGAGTCGGGGTCGAGCTTGGCGGCCATGGTGTACATCCGCTCGCGCCAGGTCCAGAAGTCGCCCTTGCCCTCCTGGGCGCTGCCGCGCAACGCGCGGTGGAAGGCGTGGGAGTGGGCGTTGGCCAGGCCGGGGATGGTCAGCCCCGCCAGCCGCTCGGCGGAGCCCGGCGGCCCCTGGCCGATGTGCGCGATCCTGGCGCCCTCGATCTCGATGAGCACGCCGTCGGTGACGCCCTCGGGCAGCCACGCCTGCTCGCACCAGTACACGTGGAGGGCTTCGCCACCCGCGGCCCCTCCGAAAGGCACGGCGCTCCGCTTCCCCATCAGGATCTCGACTTCGGCTCGGTCAGCGACACAGATCCTCCAGCACGTTCGCGAGTGCCACGACTCCCGCCTCGCAGTCTGCCCGTTCGGCGTGCTCATCGGGCGAGTGGGACACGCCGGTGGGGTTCCTGACGAACACCATGGCGCTCGGGACGCCCGCCGTCGCCAGGATTCCCGCGTCGTGCCCGGCTCCTGTCGCCAGGATCGGCGCGGGCGTGTCGCCTCCTGCCACCCTGGCCAGCCGGTCCCGGAGCGCCACGTCGAAGTCGACGACCGGCGTCCACGACTCCTCCCGCACGTCCGCCGGGGCCTCGGCCGTCAGGTCCGCGACGAGGGCGCGTACGGCCGCCTCGTCGGCGCCGCGCGCGTCGAGCCAGGCCGAGACCAGGCCGGGGATCGCGTTGGCGTTGCCGGGCGAGACGCGGACCTTGCCCACCGTGGCCACCACGCCGTGCCGCGCCGCCAGCTCGCGCGCGGCCTGCACCATGCGGGCGAACGGCACCATCGGGTCGTCGCGGTCGGCCAGCCGGGTGGTGCCCGCATGGTCGGCCCGGCCCCGGAAGTCGAACCGCCACCGCCCGTGCGGCCAGATCGCGTCGGCCACCCCCACGGGGCGGCCCTCCGTCACGAGGCCGCGGCCCTGCTCGACGTGGAGCTCGACGAACGTGCCGATCATGGCCAGCGTCTCGTCGTCACGCCCGATCGTGCGGGGGGTGCGTCCCGCCCGGGTCATGACGTCGGCCAGCGTGTCGCCGTCGTCGTCCTTGAGCGCGAGCGCCCGATCGGGCTCAAGGAGGCCGGTGAGCAGCCGCGACCCCATGCAGGGGACGCCGAACCTGGCGCCCTCCTCGTCGGTGAAGCAGGCGACCCCGACGGGCACGGCGGGGGTGACGCCGCGTGCCTTCAGCAGGTCGAGCGCGGCGAAGGCCGAGACGACGCCCAGCGGCCCGTCGTACGCGCCGCCCTGGCGCACAGAGTCGAGGTGGCTGCCCGTGACCACGCCGGGCCGCCGCGGCGAGGGGTCGCCCCACCATCCCCACAGGTTGCCGTTGCGGTCTTCGCGCAGGTCGAGCCCCCTGCGCGCGGCCTCGCCCGCGAACCATTCGCGTAGCTCCAGGTCAGCGGGCGACCAGGCGTCTCTGACGTAGCCGCCGGTCGCCGGATCTCGTCCTACGTGCGCGAGTGGTTCAAGCATGACCCCACTCTAGTGAATGGACCCATTCAACCCCGGGGCCGGATGGTCAGCTCGGTGAGGTGGGCGTCGGGGCCGGCGGTGACGGCGGCCAGCACCGCCCGCGCCACGCTCTCCGGGGTGAGGTAACGCTCCGGCTCGAAGTCCCCGCCCTCGAACTCGCGCACGCCGCGCTGCATGTCGGTGGCCGTACGGCCGGGGTAGACCGTGGTGACCCGCAATTCGGGCTCCTCCAGGCGCAGCGCGTCGGCGAGGGCCTTCAACGCGAACTTGCTGGCGGAGTAGGAGCCCCAGCTGGGGTTCACCCGCTGGCCCGCGCCCGAGTTCACGCAGACGACGTGGCCGCCGGCCCGCCTGAGCGCGGGCAGGAGCAGCCTGGTCAGCTCGGCGACGGCGACGACGTTGACGTCCATGGTCCTGCGCCACACGTCGGCGGGCTGGTCGGCGATCCGGCCCAGCTCGCTGATCCCGGCGCAGTGCACGAGCACGTCGAGCCGCTCGACGTGCTCGACGTCGGCCTGCGTGACCCGCATCAGCTCCACCGGCCACGGCTGCGCGCCGGGCAGCTCGGCCGCCATCGCGGCGAGCGCGGCCTCGTCGCGGCCGCCGAGCAGGACGTCGTGCGTCGGGGCCAGGGCCCTGGCGACGGCCGCACCAACGCCTCGGGAAGCGCCGGTGACCAGCGCCGTCGGTCGTTCACTCATGAGCCCAGCCTATTGACCGGGGCGCGCCGGAACCGTCGGCCCGCCCGCAGTCATGGATTCGCCGCGAAAAAGGGGAGATTCTGGGCGCCCTGTATGGCAGGATGCGTCAGCTCACGATCGAAACGTTTCCGGTGCCCGGGAGAACGCCACGTCCCCCGGCACGCAGGCGAGAAACTCCGTCCGGCACAACCATGTCGCGAACCCGGCCCTGACCGGGTCCGGCAGGCGATCGGGCGGGTCGAGGCGGACGAGTAGCCCCTAGAAGGAGCGGGACCCCCCATGATCATTCAGGCAGACGGCCTGCGCAAGACGTTCACCACCAGAAGCCGGAAAGGCACACAGACCGTCGAGGCCGTACGCGGTGTCGGCTTGGAGGTGAAGAAGGGCGAGATCTTCGGCGTGCTCGGCCCCAACGGCGCCGGAAAGACCACCACGATCCGCATGCTCTCCACGCTGATCGCCCCCGACGCGGGCACGGCCGTCATCGCCGGCCACGATCTGCTCAAGGAGCCCGCCGCCGTCCGCCGCAACCTCGGCTACGTGAGCCAGGCCGGCGGGGTGGAGGACACCACGAGCGCCAGGGCCCAGATCGTGATGGCCGCCAAGATCCACAACGTGGCCGATCCGAAGCGGGCCACGGATGAGGTGCTGGAGCGCTTCGATCTGACCGAGATGGCCGACCGCCCGGGCCGTACGCTCTCCGGCGGCCAGAAGCGGCGCGTGGCCATCGCGATCGGGCTGGTGCACAGCCCGCCGCTGCTCTTCCTCGACGAGCCCACCACCGGCCTCGACCCGCAGAACCGCGCCAACCTGTGGGAGCGCATCAGGCAGTTGCGCGAGGCGGGCACGAGCGTGCTGCTCAGCACCCACTACCTCGACGAGGCCGACGCCCTGTGCGACCGGCTGATGATCGTCGACCACGGCGAGGTCGTGGCGGAGGGCACCCCCGGCGACCTCAAGCGGCAGGTGTCCGGCGACGTGATCACGCTCAGGGCGGACGACCTCGGCAAGGCCGCCGAGACGCTCAGGCCGCTGGCCCGCGAGACCCGCGTCGACGAGGACGTGCTGCGCGTCTACGTCGACGACGGCGAGCACACGCTGCCCGCGCTGCTGCGGGCGCTGGAGGAGCAGGGGATCGGGCTGAGCTCGATCGCGCTCGACAGGTCCACCCTCGACGACGTCTTCCTGGCCAAGACCGGCCGCACCCTTCGTGACGCTGGAGCCGACTCATGATCCGCCACACCGTCCTGTTCACCGGCTACGAGTTGAAGAAGTCGTTCAGCAATCCCGTCTGGCCGCTGTTCGGCATCATGCAGCCGGTGCTTTATCTGCTGATGTTCGCGCCGCTGCTCAAGACCATGACGCCGGGCGGCACCACCGTCGACGCGCTGCGCATGTTCACGCCGGCGTCGATGATGATGATCGCGGTGTTCGGTTCGTTGTTCTCCGGGTTCGGCCTGATCGCCGAGCTGCGCAACGGCTCGCTCGAGCGCTACGCCGTCAGCCCCGCGTGGCGGCCGGCCATCGTGCTCGGGCGGGTGGCCAAGGACATGGTCGTGCTGGTGTGCCAGGCGATCCTCGTGCTGGTCGTGGCGACCATGATGGGCGTGCGCATCGGGGTCGTCGAGCTGGTGCTGGTGCTGCTGCTCATGGCGGCCACGGGGTTGTTCGCCTCGGGATTGTCGCAGGGGCTGGCGCTGACCGTGCGCGACGAGAACGGCATGTCGCAGACGCTCAACCTGTTCATGTTGCCGATCATGCTGCTGGCCGGGTTGTTCGTGCCGATCTCGTTCGCGCCCGACTGGATGAAGGCGCTGGCCCCGATCAACCCGCTCTACCACGCGGTCGAGGCCGGGCGGGCGTTGTTCGCCGGGCGGCTGTCCGACTCGTCGATCCCGGTGGCGTTCGGGCTGTTCCTCGTGCTGGCGGTGCTCACCACGATCTGGTCGATGCGCTCGCTACGCAGGATCGCCGGTTAGGAACGTGCCGGTCTCGTCGGTCATCCGTTCGTACTCCTCCAGGCGCGCCCGGGTGCGCAGCGGCGCCGCGTCGGCCATGGCCTCCACCAGGGCCATGGCCAGAGCGAGCGGCGCCGCGTGGGAGTCGAACACGAGGCGGTCGCCGACGGGGGCGTCCAGCACGATCTCCGCGGGGAAGTCTGACCTGTCGGTGATGGCGGCGACCCGGAGCCCGAGCTTGCCCGCGTACTCCAGCGCTTGCACGACTTCGACCGGATATCTCGGCAGCACCACGGCCACCACCCACTCGGCCCCCGCCCGGCGGGCCGCGTGCAGCCCGTCGGCCAGCTCAGACCCGCCGTGCGTGAGCAGCCGCACGTCGGGGTGGATGCGGCGGGCGTAGTAGGCGAAGGTGGTGGCCGGCCCGCAGGAGACCCGCAGCCCCACCACGGGCAGCGGCTCGGTGGCGGCCAGCTGCTCCCCCAGCTCCTTGAGAGGGAAGGCCGGCAGCCGCTCCCTGACGAGCGCGAGATTGCGGATCTCGGCGTCGATGGCGCCGCGCAGCAGGCTCTCCTGCGGCGCCTGCGCCCCGCCGCCCAGCACGAGCGGCCGCAGCGCCTGCCGCAGCTCGGGATATCCGGCGAACCCCAGCACCATGGCGAACCTCGTCACCGAGGGCTGGCTCACCCCGGCCCGCTCGGCCAGCTCGACGCTGGACAGGAAGATCGCCTCGTCGAGGTGCTCACTGAGGTAGTGGGCGATCCTGCGCTGCACGGGCGACAACCGCCGGCCGTCCAGCAGCACGCTCAGCCCACCGTGATATCCGTCCGCCACGCCACCTCCAACGCCGCCCGCCCCGCTTTCTCATCCCTCACCCTGGTCGCGGGGCGCTCAGGACTCCCGCATCGGCACACGGACACCGCGGTCGGCGGCCACCCGCGCGGCCTCCTCGTAACCCGCGTCCACGTGCCGCATGACCCCGGTGCCCGGGTCGTTGGTCAGCACGCGGTCGAGCTTCTCCGCCGCCAGCGCGGTGCCGTCGGCCACCGTGACCTGGCCGGCGTGGATGGAGCGCCCGATGCCGACCCCGCCGCCGTGGTGGATGGACACCCAGGCGGCCCCCGAGGCGGTGTTGAGCATGGCGTTGAGCAGCGGCCAGTCCGCGATCGCGTCGGACCCGTCGGCCATGGACTCCGTCTCGCGGTAGGGGGAGGCCACCGACCCGCTGTCGAGGTGGTCGCGCCCGATCACGACGGGCGCCTTGAGCTCGCCGGACGCCACCATGTCGTTGAACCGCTCGCCCGCCAGGTTGCGCTCGCCGTAGCCCAGCCAGCAGATGCGCGCGGGCAGACCCTGGAAGTGCACCTGCTCGCCGGCCTTCCTGATCCACCTGGCGAGCGCCTCGTTCTCCGGGAAGAGCTCCAGGATCGCCCGGTCGGTGGCGGCGATGTCCGCCGGATCGCCGCTCAGCGCCGCCCACCGGAACGGGCCCTTGCCCGCGCAGAACAGCGGCCTGATGTACGCCGGCACGAACCCGGGGAAGTCGAACGCCCGCTCGTAACCGGCCAGCCGGGCCTCGCCGCGGATGGAGTTGCCGTAGTCGAACACCTCCGCGCCGGCGTCCTTGAAGCCCACCATGGCGCTCACGTGCCGGGCCATCGAGGCCCGCGCCCGCTCGGTGAACCCGGCCGGGTCCTTGTCGCGCTCGGCCGCCATGTCCTCGAAGGCCACCCCCTCCGGGAGGTACATCAGCGGGTCGTGGGCCGAGGTCTGGTCGGTGACGATGTCGATCTCCGCACCGCGGGCCAACAGGTCGGGCACCGCCTCCGCGGCGTTGGCCACCACCCCGATCGACAGCGGCCTGCGGGCGTCGCGCGCCTCGTAGGCCAGCCGCAGCGCCTCGTCCAGCGACTCCGCGGCCACGTCGAGGTAGCGGTGCTCGATGCGGCGGGTGACCGAGCGCGGGTCGCAGTCGACGCAGATGACCACGCCGCCGTTCATGGTGACGGCCAGCGGCTGGGCGCCGCCCATCCCGCCGAGCCCGGCCGTCAGCGTGATCGTCCCGGCCAGCGACCCGCCGAAGCGCCTGTCGGCGACCGCCGCGAACGTCTCGTACGTGCCCTGCAGGATGCCCTGCGTGCCGATGTAGATCCACGAGCCGGCGGTCATCTGCCCGTACATGGTGAGCCCGGCCGCCTCCAGCCGCCGGAACTCCTCCCAGTTCGCCCAGTCGGGCACCAGGTTGGAGTTGGCGATGAGCACCCGGGGCGCCCACTCGTGGGTGCGGAACACGCCCACGGGGCGCCCCGACTGCACCAGCAGCGTCTCGTCGCCCTCGAGCGTCGTCAGCGTCCTGACCAGCGCGTCGAACGACGGCCAGTCACGTGCGGCGCGGCCCGAGCCGCCGTAGACGACCAGCTGCTCGGGGTGCTCGGCGACCTCCGGGTCCAGGTTGTTCTGGAGCATGCGGAGGGCCGCCTCCTGCGGCCACCCCTTGGCGGTGATCGTCGTGCCTCGCGGCGCCCGCACGCTGCGGCTCATGGTGACCCTCCTGAATGAGAGCATTCATCAATGTCACCCGCAGACTACATCGGCTAGCTCACCAGGAACTGGGTGGCCGCCAGCTCGCGATAGAGGTCGTCCAGGCCGACCAGCTCGTCGTGCGTGCCGACCGCGCGCACCCCTCCGCCCTCCATGACCACGATCCGGTCGGCGTTGGTCACGGTGGACAGGCGGTGCGCGATGACGAGCACCGTGGTCTCCGCGGCCACCTCGGCGATGACCTCGCGCAGCCGCAGCTCGTTGACCGCGTCGAGCTGCGAGGTGGCCTCGTCGAGCAGCAGCAGCCTGGGCTTGCGCAGCAGCGCCCTGGCGATGGCGACGCGCTGCCGCTCGCCGCCGGACAGCAGCACCCCGCGGTGCCCGACCGCCGTCTCCAGCCCTTCGGGCAGCCTGGCCACCAGGTCGTCGAGCCGGGTGCGGGCGATCGCGCGGCGCAGCTCCTCGTCGGTGGCCTCTCTGGCGGCGAAGAGCAGGTTCTCCCGCAACGTGCCGGCCAGCACGGGGGCGTCCTGCTCGACGTAGCCGAGTGCGGCCCGCAGCTCGCCCAGCGGCCAGTCGCGGATGTCGCGGCCGCCGATCCTGATCGTGCCGCCCTGGTGGTCGTAGAAGCGTTCGAGCAGGGCGAACACCGTCGACTTCCCCGCCCCCGACGGCCCCACCAGCGCGGTCAGGCCGCCGGGCGGCACCTCGAAGGTGACCCCGTCGTGCACGATCGGCCGGTCGTCGCCGTACCGGAACACCACGTCCTCGAACGTCACCCCGACCGGCTCCACGCTGCCATGGGCGACGCGGACCGGCTCGGCCGGCTCCGCCGGCAGCTCCTCGATCTCCTTGATCCGCTTGAGCGCGGCCAGTCCCTGCTGGAGCTGCACACCGCCCTGGACCAGCTGCCCGATCGGCGGCACGAGGTAGAACAGATAGAGCAGGAACGCGATCAGCGACGACACCTCGAGCGTGCCGGAGGCCACCCTCGACCCGCCGACGCCCAGCACGCACAGGAACGCGATCTGCACCGCCATCCACGTCGCCACGCCCGCGAGCGACGTCCACCCGGCGACCTGCAGGCCCCTGTCACGGGCGCGCACCGCCGCCTCGCCCACCTCGGCGATCTCCCGCTCCTCCGCGCCGCTCGCCTTCACCGTCCTGTACGCCTGCAGTGCCCGGTCCAGCACGGCCCCCATCTCGCCCACGGCCTCCTGGGCGTGCGTCTGGGCCCGCTGGATCCTCGGCATGATCAACGCGACCAGCCCGCCGATCACCACCACCACGAGCAGCGTGATCAGCAGCAGCACGCCGTCCATGGCCGCCATCATGACGATGGCCCCGACCAGCATGAACGCCGCGCTCACTGACTCGACGATGCCGTTGGTCAGCACGGCGCGCAGCAGCGTCGTGTCGCTGGTCACCCGCGACATCAGGTCACCGGGCTTGAGCCGGTCGACGTCGGCGACCTTGAGGCGCAACATCCGGTCCACGAGCCCGCGCCTGGCGCCGAGCACGATGCCCTCGCCCGTGCGCTCCATCAGGTAACTGCCACCGGCCGACACGACCGCGCCCACCAGCACCGCGGCGGTGAGCCCTAACAGCGGCCCGGCCATCGACGTGTTCTGGCCGAACGCGTCGACGACGTACTTGGCCAGCAACGGCATCGCCAGACCCGCCACCGAGCCGATCAGGCCCAGCAGGCCGCCCAGGAACAGGACCTTCCTGTGCGGGCGTACGTAGGCGAGCAACTCCTTGACCACCGCAACCCCCTTCACGACATTTCTCGACTTTGCTCCAACGAACGGGAGCCCTCGATCGGCACCGATCCGCCATCGTCAACCTAAATTGACGACCTTAGTATGTCAACTTCGGTTGACTTCTCCTTCGTGGGGAGGAGACGACATCCGGGAGCGGCCCGCGCGCGAATAGGGCATCGAGGAACGAGGTCATCCCTCCACCGGGGACCGCGGCGTGACCTCGGAAGCGCCCTTGTGACCTCGCGGGCGCTTTATGGCAGGAAATCAGTCAATGTCCGGCAAATCGGGATTGTCATGGCCGGCGTCACCGTCATCGACCCGCCGCAGGTGACCGGACGCTGCTGGAACGCCTCACGCAGCAGGTCGAGTCCCCGGTCGCCATGTCCTCGACCATCAGCCGCGCCATCCGCGGCGTGACATCGGTGATCGACGCCCGCAGGCCCGCGTCCAGGAACGCGCCCGCGACACCGTCCGCCACCTCGCGAAGGGGGGTCCCCATGGCGGTGGCGAAGTCGAGGTCGGCGCCCGGCCGGTCGGTGAAGCCATGAGCCCTCATGGCGTGACCGCCCGCGAGTACCAGACCGTAGGTCTCACACACGGGTGACACGGCCTGGAGCAGACGCCGCTGGAAGGAAGGAAGCTCCATGTTTCACGTGTTCCAACGCCCGCGCCGCGTGGACGGCAGATCGTGCCGCCCTGAGAGGAACTCCTGGAAGGCGATCTTGGCCTTGATCACCGGCCGCCGCCAGCGTTCCTCCCGGTGGATCGCCTTGGCCATCTTGCGCGGTGACTGCCTGGTGAAGAACCAGTGGGCCCAGGGCGAGCCCGGCCGCGCCAGGCGGAACGCGCCCACCAGCAGCATGGGCGGGATGAACAGCCCCGCCATCCCGGTCCAGATCTTGCCCTTGAGCAGGGTGACGACGGCCAGCGCCAGGTTGGCGATGATGAGCACGGCGGGGTTGACCGGGGTGCCGTAGTCCCAGGTGAGCGGGCGCAACCCCATGAGGAGCAGGCCGGTGACGGCGACCGCGATGAAGACGGCGTCCACCGAGGTGCGCCCCTCCTCTTCCCAGTAGACGTCGTGCAGGTGCAGGATCAGCGCGAACTCGTCCAGCACCAGCGCCGATCCGATGCCGAACACGCACGCCGCGGCCGCCGTGCCCACCTGCGACGCGGGCGGGACGATGAGGCCGGCGACCCCGCCTGCCATCATCAGCACGACGCCGAACACGACGTGGTGGATGTGCATCTCGCCCACGCTCACGTTGCGGAACCAGCCGATCTTCGCCCTGATCAGGCGGACGTTGATGCGCGTGGCGATGAAGGCGACGATGAGCGCCACGAAGTAACAGAACAGCGGCAGCCGTCCTGTGGCGATGATGGTGTGCTGAAACCAGTTCCCCATGATGCTGGAACTGATGCTACGAGCCCATGGGTCCCAAATGCGCGCAACCGGCGGCGACTCTCAGGCCAGAAACGCGCGCAGGAGGGCCGCCGTGCCCTCCAGGTGCTCGGCCACCGCCTGCCGGGCCGCGTCGGGGTCGCCCGCCAGGATGGCGTCGACGATGGCCTGGTGCTGCACGGCGGCGTGGTCGAGGTTGACCTGGAGCATGGGGATGGCGTTGAGCAGGTCGCTGACCCGCGAGCGGGCGTCCGCGCAGGTCGTGGCGAGCAGGGGTGAGCCCGTCAGCTCGGCGATCGACAGGTGGAAGGCTGTGTCGAGCCGGCGGTAGTCCTCGAGGCCGGCCTCGTTCACGTCGGCGAGCCGGCGTACGAGCACCGCCCGCTGCTCCTCCGCCGGCCGGGACATCGCCAGCACCTGGGCCGCCCCGCACTCGACCGCCAGGCGGAACGTGAGGGCGTCCGACAGGTCGGCCATGCCCATCTCCTCGACGGCCTCGCGCAGGTGGCCGGCGTCCGGCTGGGGCGGCGTGTACGTGACGAAAGCGCCGCCGTACCGGCCTCTGCGCACGTCGAGGTAGCCCGCGTCGGACAGCGCCCGGATGGCCTCGCGCAGCGTCACCCTGCTGATGCCGAGCCTGACGGCCAGCTCGCGCTCGGGGGGAAGCTTGTCGCCCTGCGCGACCAGGCCGAGCTTGATGGCCTGGAGCAGGCGTTCCACGGTCTCCTCGAAGGCGTTGCCGGCCCGGACCGGGCGCAGCACCGTCATCAAACGCGCCGACTCGTCCAACGTGTCCTCAGGTCTTGACAAGGGATCCCGCCATACACATCAATGGTCTAAGACTAGCCCAATCAACGGGGACGCGTGTCAGCGCAGATCGGAGCGGCGTAGCGTGAGCGAGGGAGCGAGCACCGGATGCCTTTCCGTCGGCGAGCTGCGCGACGAGGTGGCATCCGGGCGGATCGACACCGTGCTGCTCGCGATCGCCGACATGCAGGGCAGGTTGCAGGGCAAGAGGCTGTCCGCACGCTATTTCCTCGACGAGGTGCTGCACCACGGCTCCGAAGGGTGCAACTACCTGCTCGCGGTCGACGTGGACATGAACACCGTCTCCGGCTACGCGATGTCGTCCTGGGAGCGCGGATACGGCGACTTCGTGATGAGACCCGACCTGACGACGTTGCGCCGGGTGCCGTGGCAGGAGGGCACCGCCCTGCTGATGGCCGACCTGACGTGGGAGGACGGCGGCGACGTGCCGCCCTCGCCGCGCCAGATCCTGCGCAGGCAGCTGGCCCGCCTCGAGGAGCGGGGGCTGGCCGCGTACGTCGGCACCGAGCTGGAGTTCTGCGTCTACGACGACACCTACGAGCAGGCGTGGCAGCGCGGCTACCGCGACATGTCGCCCGCCAACCTCTACAACGTCGACTACTCGCTGCTGGGGACCGCCCGCATCGAGCCCCTGCTCAGGCGGATCAGGCGGGACATGGAGGGCGCCGGGCTCTACGTCGAGTCCGCGAAGGGCGAGTGCAACCTGGGCCAGCACGAGATCGCCTTCCGCTACGCCGAGGCGCTGAAGACCTGCGACAACCACGCCATCTACAAGAACGGCGCCAAGGAGATCGCCGCCCAGGAGGGCAGATCGATCACCTTCATGGCCAAGCCGAACCAGCGCGAGGGCAACTCCTGCCACATCCACATCTCGCTCAGGAGCCTCGACGGCGACCCCGTCATGGCCGGGCCGGGGCCGTACGGGCTCTCGCAGCTCGGCGCCCGCTTCATCGCCGGGCAGCAGGCCTGCCTGCGCGAGCTCACGCTGCTGTACGCCCCCAACATCAACTCCTACAAGCGTTACACGCCGGGCAGCTTCGCCCCCACGGCGATCAAGTGGGGCGTCGACAACCGCACCTGCGCACTCAGGCTCGTCGGCCACGGTCCGTCGCTGCGGATCGAGAACCGCGTGCCGGGCGGCGACGTCAACCCGTACCTGGCGGTGGCGGGGCTGGTGGCGGCCGGGCTGCACGGCATCGACAACGAGCTGCCGCTGGAGGACGCGTTCGAGGGCAACGCCTACGACTCGGGCGCGGAGACCGTGCCGCACACGCTGCGCGACGCGCTCCCCCTGTTCGAGGGGTCGAAGCTGGCGCGCGAGGCGTTCGGCGAGGACGTCGTCGAGCACTACGCGAACAACGCGCGGGTGGAGCTGGCGGCGTTCGACGCGGCGGTGACGGACTGGGAGATGTTCCGTGGTTTCGAGCGAATGTGACGGGTGACCGATGAAGATCGTCAATCCGGCGACGGAGGACGTCATCGCCGACGTCGAACTCGCCGACGCGGCCGAGATCGACCGGGCGGTGGAGCGTGCCAGGAAGGCGTACGCCGCCTGGCGGCAGGTGGCGCCCGGCGACCGGGCGCGGCTGCTGAGGAGGTTCGCCGACCTGGTGGGCGAGCACGGCGAGGAGCTGGCGCGGCTGGAGCTGGCCAACGCCGGGCACCCGATCGGCAACGCCCGCTGGGAGGCGGGCGCCGTACGCGACGTGCTGCACTTCTACGCAGGCGCGCCCGAGCGCGACCACGGCAAGCAGATCCCGGTGCCCGGCGGCGTGGACGTCACCTTCCAGGAGCCGCTGGGCGTGGTGGGCGTCATCGTGCCGTGGAACTTCCCGATGCTGATCATGTCGTGGGGGGTTGCCCCGGCGCTGGCGGCCGGCAACACGGTGATCGTCAAGCCGGCCGAGTGGACTCCGCTGACCGCGCTGAGGCTGGCCGAGCTGGCCCTGGCGGCGGGCCTGCCCGAGGGGGTGCTCCAGGTGCTGCCCGGGGCTGGGGAGGTCGCGGGCGCCCGGCTGGTGGAGCACCCCGACGTGGCCAAGATCGTGTTCACCGGCTCGACCGAGGTGGGCAAGGAGATCGCGGCCAAGGCGGCGGCCCAGGTCAAGCGGGTCACGCTGGAGCTAGGCGGCAAGTCCGCAAATATCATCTTTGCGGATGCCGATCTCGACAGAGCGGCACAAGCAGCCCCTTACGCGGTCTTCGACAACGCGGGACAGGACTGCTGCGCCAGGTCCCGGCTGCTCGTCCAGGCAAGCGTGTACGACGCCTTCATGGAGCGCCTCTCCGAGGCCGTACGCGGCGTCGTCGTCGGCGACCCCCGCGACGAGAGCACCGAGATGGGCCCGCTGATCAGCGCCGAGCACCTCGACCGCGTGCGCGGCTTCGTCCAGGACGGCGCCCCCTACCTCCAGGGGTCGTGCCCCGGCGGCAAGGGCTACTGGTTCCCGCCGACCGTGCTCACCCCGGACGTCACCGACCGTACGTTCACAGAAGAGATCTTCGGGCCGGTCGTGTCGGTGGCGCCCTTCGAGGACGAGGCGGACGCCGTACGCATCGCCAACGACACCCCCTACGGGCTGAGCGGCTCCATCTGGACCCGCGACGTCGGGCGCGCGCTCCGCGTGTCCAGAGCGGTCGAGGCGGGCGCCCTGTCGGTGAACTCCAACGCGTCGGTCCGCTACTGGACCCCGTTCGGCGGCTTCAAGCAGTCAGGGCTGGGCCGGGAGCTCGGCCCCGACGCCCTGGCGGCGTTCACGGAGACCAAGAACGTCTTCATCTCCTGGGAGTGAGGCAGCACGTGAAGAGACTGCAGGATCGGGTGGCTGTGATCACCGGCGCGGGCGGCGGCATCGGGCTGGCCACCGCGCGCAGGTTCGCCGACGAGGGCGCCAGGGTGGTCTGCGCCGACCTCGACGAGGAGGCGGGCGTCAAGGCCGCGAACGAGGTCGGCGGCCTGTTCGTACGCGTCGACGTGGCCGACGAGGACGACGTCGCCCGGATGTTCCGTACGGCGTTCGACACCTACGGCAGCGTGGACATCGCCTTCAACAACGCCGGCATCTCGCCGCCCGACGACGACTCGATCCTGGAGACCGGCATCGACGCGTGGCGCCGCGTCCAGGACGTGAACCTGACCAGCGTCTACCTGTGCTGCAAGCACGCCATCCCGTACATGCGGCGCCAGGGCAAGGGCTCGATCATCAACACCGCGTCGTTCGTGGCCGTCATGGGCTCGGCGACCTCGCAGATCTCCTACACGGCGTCCAAGGGCGGGGTGCTGGCGATGTCGCGCGAGCTGGGCGTGCAGTTCGCCCGCGAGGGCATCCGGGTGAACGCGCTGTGTCCGGGGCCGGTGAACACGCCGCTGCTGCGGGAGTTGTTCGCGAAGGACCCCGAGCGGGCGCAGCGGCGTCTGGTGCACGTCCCGGTCGGGCGCTTCGCCGAGGCGTCGGAGATCGCGGCGGCGGTCGCGTTCCTGGCCAGCGACGACGCGTCGTTCATCACGGGCAGCGAGTTCCTGGTGGACGGCGGCATCTCCGGCGCCTACGTCACGCCGCTCTAGGAGGTCATCGTGCGACGTCCCGTCATCGGGGTCACTTGTTACGTGGAGCCGGCGACGTTCACGGTCTGGCAGGACATGCCGGTCGCGCTCCTGCCGTACATGTATGTCGAGCAGGTCGTCCGGGCCGGCGGCCAGCCGGTGGTGCTCCCGCCCGCGGGGGACGCCGCGCAGGTGGTGAGCCGCCTGGACGGGCTCGTCCTGGCCGGGGGCGGCGACATCGATCCGGCGAGGTACGGCGAGACGCCGGAGGAGCGTACCGGCTATATCCGCGAATTCCGTGACCAGGCCGAGTTCGCCGTGCTGGCCGCCGCCCTCGACGCCGGGCTGCCCTTCCTCGGCATCTGCCGGGGCCTCCAGGTGCTCAACGTCGCCCTCGGCGGCACCCTCCACCAGCACCTGCCCGACGTGGTCGGCCACACGGGTCACTCCCCCGCGCCCGGACGTTTCGGCCACCTCCCCATCACCCCCGTCCCCGGCACCCGGCTGGCCAAGGCGCTGGGCACGGCGCCCGTGACGGTGCCGCACTATCACCACCAGGCCGTCGACCGGCTCGCTCCCGGCCTCACCGTGACCGCGACCGCCGCCGACGGCACCGTGGAAGGGGTGGAGCTGGACTCGGGGCCGTTCAGCGTTGCGGCGCAGTGGCATCCGGAGGCGGCCGAGGACCACGCCCTCTTCGAGGCCCTGGTGACCGCCTGCTGACGGGCGAACGCGACAAGACCCCCAAATCACTACTAGGCTGGCGGGACACACCAGCAAACCGTGCGGGAGAGCACCCTGACAGCCGGTCAGGGTCCCTGAAGGAGCAAGCCCTCCCCGCGAACCTCTCAAGGCAAAGGACCGCACGGCTGACCAGGAGCATGTCTCCTCGGAAGGTGACCTCTGGAAAGCAGGCCCGCAGGGCCTCGCCGAAGGTGAAAGTCCGGCAAAACTCGGGCGAAGCTCTCAGGCATCGATGACAGAGGGGGAGGATGCTGGCATCCAATCCTGTCCTGAGGTGCGATAAATGTCCCGACCTACTCCGCTACGAGACGTGCACGAAAGCCTCGGCGCGACGCTGACCGACTTCGCGGGCTGGCTCATGCCACTCCGGTACGGGAGCGAGTCCGCGGAGCACAGGGCCGTCCGCGAGGCCGCCGGACTGTTCGACCTCTCGCACATGGGCGAGATCTTCGTGACCGGGCCGCAGGCCGCCGCCGCGCTGGACTACGCGCTGGTCGGCAACATGTCGGCCGTGACGCCCGGACGAGCGAGATACACCATGATCGTCAACGAGCGAGGCGGGGTGCTGGACGACCTCATCGTCTACCGGCTCGGGGACGAGGAGTTCATGGTCGTCGCGAACGCCTCGAACTACGAGAAGGTCGCCGGCGAGCTGGAGAACCGCTCCAAGGCGTACGACGCCGTGGTCGACGACCGTTCGCAGCAGTACGCGCTGATCGCCGTCCAGGGACCCCGCTCCCAGGAGATCCTCGCCACGCTCACCGACGCCGACCTGGCCGGGCTCAAGTACTACGCGGGCCTGCAAGGGCTGGTCGACGGGCGGCAGGCGCTCATCGCGCGCACCGGCTACACCGGCGAGGACGGGTTCGAGCTGTTCGTGGCCAACCAGGACGCGGTGCCGCTCTGGCACGCGCTCGTGGCCGCGGGCGAGCCGTACGGGCTCAAGCCCGCCGGACTGTCCAGCCGCGACACGCTCAGACTCGAAGCCGGCATGCCCCTGTACGGCAACGAGCTGAGCGCCGAGCTGACCCCGTTCGACGCGGGGCTGGGCAGGGTGGTGAAATTCGACAAGCCGGGCGACTTCGTCGGCAGGTCGGCGCTCGAGGCGGTCAAGGACGACCCGCCGCGGCGCCGTCTCGTCGGTCTGGTCGCCCGGGGCCGCCGGGTGCCGCGCCACGGCTACCCGGTCACCAAGGACGGCGCCGTCGTCGGCGAGGTCACCAGCGGTGCGCCCTCCCA
Source organism: Nonomuraea sp. B5E05 (assembly GCF_039880665.1). NCBI lineage: Bacteria > Bacillati > Actinomycetota > Actinomycetes > Streptosporangiales > Streptosporangiaceae > Nonomuraea > Nonomuraea sp. B5E05. Next base: position 30,858 of record NZ_JBDPMJ010000019.1, on the reverse strand, counting down.
GACCCTGGGCAAGCCCATCGCGCTGGCCTACGTGGACACCGGCGCCGACTCAGGCCTGGCTGTGGACATCCGGGGCAGCCATGAACCCATGGACCTGGCCGAGCTGCCCTTTTACAGGAGGAACAAGTGAGCAACATCCCTGACGACCTGAGCTACACCAAGGAACACGAGTGGGTTTCCGGGGTCGAGGACGGCCTCACCGTGACCGTCGGCATCACGGCCTACGCCGCCGACGCCCTTGGTGACGTCGTCTTCGTGCAGCTCCCCGAGATCGGGTCGATCACCGAGCCGGGCGACTCCGTCGGCGAGGTCGAGTCGACCAAGTCGGTCAGCGAGATCTACACGCCCGTCGGCGGCGAGATCGTCGAGATCAACCAGGCCATCGTGGACGACCCGAGCCTGGCCAACAGCGACCCGTACGGCGAGGGCTGGATGTTCCGGGTGCGCATGGAGGGCGACCCGGAGGACCTGCTCTCCGCCGAGGAGTACGCCGCGCTCACCTCGGGCGAGTCCTGACCCTGCCAGGTCTCATCGGCTGACGCCGGGGCCCGCGTCCGGGCCCCGGCACTCATGAAGGGCGCACCATCAATGGCGATCAGCGTCTTCGATCTCTTCAAGATCGGCATCGGGCCGTCGAGCTCCCACACGGGAGGCCCGATGGCCGCGGCCCACAAGTTCGCCCGCGGCCTGCACGAGGACGGCCTGCTGCCGCGCGTGGCCCGGGTGGAGGCCATCCTGTACGGCTCGCTCGGCCTGACCGGCAAGGGCCACGGCAGCGACAAGGCGGTCCTGCTGGGCCTGTCCGGCGAGAAGCCCGAACTGGTCGACGTGGACACCATCGAAGGGCGCCTGGCCGAGATGCGCGAGTCGGGCAGCGTCCGGCTGTACGGCACGCACGAGATCCCCTTCGTCGTCGGCCAGGACCTCGTCTTCGAACGCAAGATCTCGCTGCCCGAGCACCCGAACGGCATGCGCTTCACCGCCTACGACGCGGCGGGCGAGCGGCTCAGGGAGAAGGTCTACTTCTCGGTCGGCGGCGGCTTCGTCGTGGACGAGAAGGCCACCGGCGCCGATCGCATCAAGCCGGACGACACCGTCCTGCCCTACCCCTTCACCACCGGGGAAGAGCTGCTCAAACACTGCACGAACACCGGTCTGTCGATGTCCGCGCTCATGCTGGAGAACGAGAAGGCGTTCGGGCGTACCGAGGAGGAGGTCCGCGCGGAGCTGCTGCACCTCTGGCAGGTGATGTCGGAGTGCGTGCGCCGGGGCATCTCGAAGGAGGGCGTCCTGCCCGGCGGGCTCAAGGTCAGGCGCCGCGCCAACCAGCTGCACCGCCGCCTGCAGTCCGAGCCGGCCGAGAAGGACCCGCTGCAGGCGATGGACTGGGTGACGTTGTTCGCGCTGGCGGTCAACGAGGAGAACGCCGCCGGCGGCCGCATCGTCACCGCCCCCACCAACGGGGCCGCCGGCATCATCCCGGCGGTCCTGACGTACTACACCCGCTTCGTCCCCCACGCGGACGAGGACGGCGTGGTCCGCTTCCTGCTCACGGCCGGCGCGATCGGCGTGCTGTTCAAGGAGAACGCCTCGATCTCGGGCGCCGAGGTGGGCTGCCAGGGCGAGGTCGGCTCCGCCTGCTCCATGGCCTCCGCGGGCCTCACGGAGGCGCTCGGGGGCACCCCGGAGCAGGTCGAGAACGCCGCCGAGATCGGCATCGAGCACAACCTGGGGCTGACCTGCGACCCGATCGGCGGGCTGGTGCAGATCCCGTGCATCGAGCGGAACGCGGTCGCCTCCAACAAGGCCATCACGGCGGCCAGGATCGCCCTGCGCGGCGACGGCCGCCATTTCGTGGCCCTGGACAAGGCGATCAAGACGATGCGCGACACCGGCCGCGACATGCTGGACAAGTACAAGGAGACCTCACGCGGCGGCCTGGCCGTCAACGTGATCGAGTGCTGACCACCATCGAGCGCCTCCGGGCGCGCGATTTGTCGCGTTAGCTGGGAAATGCCAGCTTATTTGGAGAAAAGCCCCAGGAAAGGGCGGATCCGTTCGGCGCTCCGTTGTGCGGGCGGGGGGATTCGAACCCCCACGGTGTCTCCACCAACAAGACCTAAACCTGCCGCGTATGCCATTTCGCCACGCCCGCGTAGTCCCCGCCGAAAGCGGGCTTCAGACAGTTTAGCGCTCTGGGTGAGGACGACGCGCATCCGTGATGAACGCCGGCCGGAGAAGGGCGGGAGAAGGGCGCGGGCCCTTTTCCGCGGGCCCGCGAACCGGCTCAGGCCAGGCCCAGCTTCTTCTTCAACGAGGCCACGTGCCCCGTCGCCTTCACGTTGTAGAGCGCCTGCTCCACCTTCCCGTCGCCGTCGATGACGAACGTCGAGCGGATGACCCCCACGATCTCCTTGCCGTACAACTTCTTGGGGCCATAGGCGGCGTACGCCTTGTGCACGACGAGGTCGGGATCGGAGAGCAGCGGGAAGGTCAGCGCGTCACGCTCGACGAACTTGGCCAGCTTTTCCGGTTTGTCCTTCGACACGCCGAGCACCACGAAACCCTCGGCGGTCAACTGGCTGAGGTTGTCACGGAAATCGCAGGCCTGCTTGGTGCAGCCGGGCGTCATCGCGGCGGGGTAGAAATAGAGGATCACCCGTTTGCCGCGGTGGTCGCCGAGGGAAACGGTGGTTCCGTCGGCGGCGGGTAGCACGAACTCGGGCGCGGCGTCGCCGGGCGCGAGCTTGGTCTCTGTCATGGGCCCTCCTCGGTTCTTCCCGCAAACCTACCGGGCTGGCCACCGTGCCGTACGGCCTGCCGACCTGACAGACTGATCACGACCACTACGGCCGCAGCCCGCACGGCACACGAGGCGGGCGCGGCCACGCACGGTCGAAAGGAGACGCCATGGCTGACACCGATCCCGACGAACTGGAGCGGCGGATCGCGCGGACGCGCGCCGAGTTGGCGCAGACGGTCGACGCCATTGCCGACCGGGTGAGCCCCAAGCGGGTCGCCGAACGCACGGTGACCGACGTCAAGAGCAGGGCGGGGCACTTCGTGGCGTCCGTGGGCGACGCGCTCGGGGTGGCGCCGCGACCGGCCGGCTACGCCGACGATCCCGAGCGGGCGTGGGACGATGAGCGGCCCGACCTGGGTCCTGTCCTCATCGGGGTCGGGGCGGTCCTGGTCGTGGGGGCGGCCCTCGTGCTCTGGCGCCGCCGCCGCCGGCAGCGCGCCTGACCCTCCCGCACACCGGTCGAGCACGCCCGGCGCGCGTGGCGCCGGAGGTCAGAGGAAGGTCCTGCCCTCGCCTCTGTACGTCGGCACCGATCCGGCCAGGGTGTCCCCGTCGACGAGGTGGAGCGTGTCGAACCGCTCGCACATCTCGCCCGCCTTGGCGTGCCTGAACCACACCCGGTCGCCGATCCGCAGGTCCTCGGCGGCCTGCCCGAGCAGCGGCGTCTGCACCTCCCCCGCGCCTTCGTCCGGGGAGAAGCGCAGCCCCGCCGGCAGGTAGGGCTGCGGCAGGCGGCTCCTGCCGGCCGCACCCGAGGCCGGATAGCCGCCCCCGAGCACGGTGGCGATGTCCGGAGCCGGGCGGCGTACGACCGGCAGGGCGAAGAGGGCCGCCGGATGGCCGGTGAAGCCGCGGTAGAAGTCGAACAATCTCGGGTGGAAGAGTCCGGATCCCGCCGTCACCTCCGTGACGGCCTTCTCGCGTACGGTGCGCTCGATGGAGCCGGTGCCGCCGCCGTTGACGAATTCGAGGTCGGCGACCCGGCGGACGGCGTTCACGACGCGGCCGCGCCTGACGACGAGCTCCCGGGCGGAGCACGCCTGCATGACTCTGATCGCACGGGTGAGCAGAGCGTTGCCCGGAGCGTCGTCGCCGACTCCGGCGATCTGGGCCTCGTACGCCAGCAGCCCGGCCAGGCGGAGCCCCGGGCGTTCGGCGATGGCGGCGGCCAGGTCGGCGGCCTGCTCGGGCTCGCGGATCGGGGAGCGCAGGGCTCCCGCCCGGAATCTCCCGCCCAGGGCGAGGTAGCCGGCGTCGATGTCGAGGCAGATCCGCAGCTCGGCCCGAGGACGCACCCCGTCCACGGCCGCCTCGATGAAGTCGAGGTGCGCGAGCGAGTCGACGGTCACGGTGATGCGCCCGGCCGCGACCGCGTCCCCGGCCAGTTCGGCGAGCGCGTGCCGGTCGGCCGTCGGGTAGGCGACGAGGACGTCCGTGCACCCGTGCCGGGCCAGCCACAGCGCCTCGGGCAGGGTGAAGGCCATGACGCCCTGGAAACCGTCCATGGCCAGGACGCGTTCGAGCAGCGGCCGGCTGCGCAGCGATTTGCTCGCCACCCGGATCGGTTTGCCCGCCGCCCGGCGGACGAGGTCGGCCGCGTTGGCCCGCATGGCCGCCAGATCGAGGATCGCGAACGGAGGCTCGAGCGCCGCAGTGGCGCGATCATAGCGCTGGCGGGCATCCATACCAGCAGCGTAACGACATATCAGGCAAATGAATATGAGCGGCTTTCATATTAGTCCTCGTCCCCGTAATGATCGGGCAAATCGGCGGCGAGGGCGCGGTTCAGGCCATGCGGCTCCCCTGTACTTCTGTCCTTGTGATGACCACGCTTCAGCAGATACTGCCCGGCGCCGCCGCCACCCCACGGCTCACCGGACTGCGCCGGGCGAACAGGGCACTCAGGCCGGCCAGGACCGTCCCAGGGGCCGTCGTGGCGATCGCACTGACCGCCGGGATGGGCCTGACCACGGCGGAGCTGGTGTCGGGGCTGCTCGGCGCGCCACTCGGCTGGCTGCCGGTGAACGAGGTGGTGGAGCTGGCGGGCAAGACCGCGTGGCCGAAGGTGTCCACCGCCGCCCTGGTCGTGGCCGGCGCCGGCGTGCTGATGGTGCTGCTGGCCGTCGTGCCGGGCACGTCCAGGCTGGTCGCGGTGGAGACGTCCGACCCGCTGATCGTCATCGGCATCACCCGTCCGGGCCTGCGCCGTACGCTCGCCGCCGCGGCCCAGCAGGTGGCGGGCGTCGACAAGGCCCGGGTGCGCCTGCGCAGGCGCACCATCGAGGTCACCGTCGTGACCGACGCGGAGAGCACCGGAGTGATGCTCAGGCAGGTCGGCAGCGCGGTGGGCGACCGGCTGGCGGGTGTGGGCACGCTCGGCACCGGCGAGGTCGTGGTCCGGCTGCGCAGGAAGGCGCCGTGATGCGGCAGTACGCCGGCAATCGGGTCGGGCTGGCCGTCGTGGGCACCGTGCTGGCCGGGCTGGGCGCGTACGCGTGGTTGCGCGGCGAGGGCCGCCTGTCCGATCTGCCGCCCAAGGCGAAGGTCCTGCCGGCGCAGCTCCACCGGACGCTGGCCGAGGAGCCGTGGAGCATGTGGCTGCTGGCCTTCGCCCTGCTGCTCCTGTCGCTGGTCTCGCTGCGCTGGCTGCTGCTCTGCCTGGGCTGGGGCCGCCGCGGCACGCCCAACGGCACGGGCACCGCCATGTTGTTCGTCGGGCTGAAGAACGTGGAGGGCCTGGGCAAGGCCAAGGTGCGGGTCGGCGATGACGGCCTGCGGATCAGCGTGACCTGCCCGTCGGAGGCGGACATGGGCGCGGTGGTGGGCAAGCTCGACCAGGACATCGTGGGGCGCATCCGGCGCGAGGTCCGCGACGACGAGATGAGCACGGTGGTCCGCCTGCACGTGCGCCGTTAGGTTCAGGAACGCCGAAGGCTACTGGGTCGCGCGGCGTTTCTTCGTCACCGCGCGACCCGGGCGTCTTGATCATGATCCGCCATCACGATCTCCCTTTACTCACCCACAAGGGGCGCTCCCGATGACCAAGAATGCCCGATCGCCTGTAAGCCCGGCGTAAGGGGTCGGTCTCGTCAGACCTGGGTCGTACGCGCACTTCACCCTCCAGGCTGATCAAGACCCCACTATAGGTACATATCTTGAGGATGTGTTCGGAAGCGTACAAGCGTGGTCGAGGCGCCACGAGAAGCTGGCCGCCGTCCTGCGGGTGGCGCCGCTCGGCGCGCTGTGCCTGATCACGGCGGTGGTGTACGCGGGACGTGAGGCCCCGGGCGGTGGCGTCAATCCCGGCGTGATCTCGTACGTGGGCTTCTCGGCGGCGCTGGTCGTGCCGCTGGTGTGGCGCGACCGGCCGCGCCTGTCCTTCGCGATCATCGCGCTGGCCAGCTTCTTCCAGTGGGTGGCCGACGTCGGCCCGATGCCCGCCAACATGGCGGTGCTGATCGCCCTCTGGGGCGTGGCCTACCGGTGCTCATTCCGCTGGGCGCTGGCGGCGCTCCTCGTGGCGGAGGTCGGGGTGCTGTTGGTGCTGATCAACTGGCTGGTGCCCACGTTCGGCATGTTCTTCAGCGGCTCGATCCTCGTGGTGACGATCTGGCTGACCGGCCTGTACGCCAGGACGCGCAGGCACTATCTCGAAGGGCTGGAGGAACGCGCCGAGCGGGCCGAGCGCGAGCGGGACCAGCAGGCCAGGATGGCGGCCGCCGCCGAGCGCGCCAGGATCGCCAGGGAGTTGCACGACGTCGTGGCGCACAACGTCAGCGTGATGGTGGTGCAGGCCGACGGGGCGGGCTACGCCCTCGACCACGATCCCGAGCAGGCCCGCCTGGCCGTCACGACCATTTCCAGGACCGGCAGGGCCGCCCTCGCCGAGATGCGCAAGCTGGTCGGGGTCCTGCGCGAGAACGAGAGCGCGGCGACCGACTACACCCCGCAGCCCGGCCTGGACGGGTTGGAGAAGATGGTGCGCGAATCGGCCGTGCCCGCCCGGCTGCGCATCGGCGGGAGCCCCGCCGACCTGCCCGAGGGCCAGCAGCTCGCGGTCTACCGCATCGTGCAGGAGGCGCTGACCAACGCGCTCAAACACGGCGGACCCGGCGTACGGGCGGACGTGGAGATCGACTTCACCGGCCCTGACCTGCTCGTACGCGTGACCGACGACGGCCGCGGCGCGGCGGCGCCCAGGAGCCATGACGGGCACGGCCTGATCGGCATGCGCGAGCGCGCCGGCATGTACGGCGGCGCGGTCTCGGCCGGCCCCCTGCAGGGCGGCGGCTTCGAGGTGCTGGCCCGGTTGCCCATGGCGGAAGCGGCGTAAGAGGAGGCGGCCGGGTGATACGCGTGATGCTCGTCGACGACCAGGAGTTGCTCCGGGCCGGGTTCCGGATGGTGCTGGGGGCGCAGCCCGACATCGAGGTCGTGGCGGAGGCCGGCGACGGCGTCACCGCGCTGGAGGTCCTCGAGTCCACAGAGGTCGACGTCGTGCTCATGGACGTGCGCATGCCCCGCATGGACGGCGTCGAGGCCACCCGGCTCATCGAAGGGGCGAAGGTGCTGATCCTCACCACGTTCGACCTCGACGAGTACGCGTTCGCAGCGATCAGGGCGGGCGCCTCCGGGTTCCTGCTGAAGGACGTGCCGCCGGCCGACCTGGTCGACGCCATCAGGCTCGTGCACGCCGGCGACGCCGCGGTGTCGCCGCGCACGTTGCGGCGGATGCTGGACACGTTCGCCGCCCAGCTCCCGAGCCAGGCGCCGGCGACGGCGGACGACCTGACGCCGCGCGAACGCGAGGTGCTGCTCATGGTGGCGCGCGGCCTGTCCAACGGGGAGATCGCGGCCGGGCTGGAGGTCGCGGAGGCGACGGTGAAGACGCACCTGGGCCGGGTGCTGGCCAAGCTGGGCCTGCGGGATCGGGCGCAGGTGGTGGTGTACGCGTACGAGGCCGGGCTGGTGGTGCCCTCCCATCGGCCGAAAGGCTGACCGGGGTCATCTGGGGGCGCACCTGAAGTCCCTCCTCAGGGCCCATGGATCCCGGAATCTCCGCCCCTAGCGTTGGTCGCGTTCGAGCCCGCGCCCCAGGGAGAAGGAGTGAAGGTGACGCTCACCGAACGCCGAGCCGCGACCGCCGTCGTGGCCACGGAGCTGACCAAGGTGTACGGCCAGGGCGACGCCCGCGTGCACGCCCTGCGCGAGGTGAGCGTGGCCTTCGCCACCGGGGCGTTCACCGCCATCATGGGCCCGTCGGGCTCGGGCAAGTCCACGCTGATGCACTGCCTGGCCGGTCTCGACACGGCCACGTCGGGCACCGTGCACCTCGGCGACGTGGAGCTGACCGGGCTGTCCGACCGGCAGCTCACCCTGCTGCGCCGCGAGCGGATCGGGTTCGTCTTCCAGGCGTTCAACCTGCTGCCGACGCTGACCGCCGAGCAGAACATCCGCCTGCCCCTGGAGATCGCCGCCCGCCAGGCCGATCAGGCGCTGTTCGACCGGGTCATCGAGACCGTCGGGCTGACGGACCGGCTTTCGCACCGGCCGACCGAGCTGTCCGGCGGCCAGCAGCAGCGCGTGGCCGTGGCCAGGGCGCTCATCAGCAAGCCGCAGGTGATCTTCGCCGACGAGCCGACGGGGAACCTGGACTCCCGCAGCGGCGCCGAGATCCTGTCGTTCCTGCGCACGTCGGTGCGCGAGCTGGGCCAGACCATCGTCATGGTCACGCACGACCCGGTCGCGGCGTCGTACGCCGACCGCGTGGTGTTCCTGCGCGACGGCGAGCTGGTCACCGAGATCGACGCCCCGACGCCGCAGACCGTGCTGGACACGCTCGTGAAGCTGGAGGCGTGAGATGCTGAGGTCGGCTCTGGCGGGGCTGCGCGCCCACACGCGCCGGCTGCTGCTCACGTCGCTGGCGATCATGCTGGGCGTGGGGTTCATCGCGGGCACGTTCGTGCTGAACGACACCGTCGAGGCGGGTTTCGCCCAGCGGGTCACCGCCGACGCGGGCAAGGTGGACGTCGCCGTCCTGCCCAAGGGTGCCGGCTCCGTGCTGCCCGAGCGCGTGCTGGAGCGGGTCCGCGCCCTGGACGGCGTGACGGAGGCGCAGGGCCTGGTCCGTGGCGCCGCGCCGCTGCTCGGCAAGGACGGCAAGACCGTCGGAGACCTCCCCACCACGGCGATCTCGATCGTCACCGGCCCGCTCGACCGCGCCGACATCGTCGCCGGCACCGGGCCCGGCACCGACGACCGGGCCGCCGTGCTCGACGAGAACACCGCCAGAGCCCAGGGCTTCCGGCTCGGCGACACCATCACCGTGCTCGACGCCGGCAAGGCCGAACACCGGTTCAGGCTCGTCGGCCTCCTCGACACCGGCCTCGACCAGGACCTCTCCTTCACCGGCGCGGTCGGCTTCACCACGGCCACCGCGCAGCGCATGACGGACGCCAAGGGCTACCGCGAGATCGACGTCGCGGGCTCGGCCCCCGGGCTGAAGCAGGCCGTCGCGGCGGCCGTCGGCGGCGCGTACACCGTCAAGACCGGCGACGAGCTGGCCGCCGACCTGGCCCGTGCGGCCGGGGTCGAGACACAGATGTTCACGCTGGGCCTGCTGCTGTTCGGGGCCGTGGCCATGATGGTGGCCGCCCTGGTCATCTACAACACGTTCAACATCCTCGTCGCCCAGCGCACCAGGGAGATGGCGCTGCTGCGGTGCATCGGCGCCACGCGGGGGCAGGTGTTCGGCTCGATCCTGCTGGAGTCGGCCGTCGTGGGCACGCTCGCCTCCGCGCTGGGCCTGCTGCTCGGGTACGGCCTGGCCGCGCTCACGCTGACGGTGCTCGCCGCGATCGACGCCCCGCTGCCCACCGACGCCGCCGTCACGCTCTCACCGGTCACCACGGCGACAGGGCTGGCCGTCGGCCTGATGGTCACGGTGTGCGCGGCTCTGCTGCCCGCCAGGTCCGCCACCCGCGTCCCGCCGGTCGCGGCGCTGCGCAGCCAGGCCGAGGAGCAGACGTTCCGTGCGGGCCTGCTGCGCGGGCTCTTCGCCGCCCTCTTCCTGGTGGCCGGGCTCGGCACCACCGCCGTCGGCGTGTTCGTGCTCGAACCCGGCCGGGAGATCTCGTTGCTCGTCGTGATGGCCGGGGGCACGCTGACGTTCCTGGCCGTACTGATCTTCGGCCCGGTGCTGGTCAGGCCGCTGAGCGCGCTGGTCGGCTGGATCCCCGGCAGGCTGTTCGGGGTGCCGGGCCGCCTGGCCGTCGGCAACTCGGGACGTAACCCGAAGCGGGCCGCGACCACCACGGTCGCGCTGACGATCGGAGTGACGCTCATGACGCTGATCTCGGTGGTCACCGCATCCACCCGGCTGACGATGACGGCCGAGCTCGACGAGCAGTTCCCCATCGACTACGTGCTGATGGACCAATCCCGCGACTCCGTCGTCCCGAGGACCGTCGCCAAGAGCCTGCGGGGCGTGCCGGAGCTGGCCTCCGTGCTGCAGATCCGGCAGGCCGACGCCACGATCGACGGTCAGCGCGTGATCGCCGGCACGTTCCGCGGGCCCGTCGAGCCCTACGTCACCGCCGGCTCCATGGCGGGTTTCGGCGCGGACCGGGTGGCGCTGCGGGACAGCGAGGCCGAGGACCTGGGCGTGCGGGTCGGCGACTCGGTGCGGCTGAGGACCGCGCAGGCCGGGACGGTGCAGCTGGAGGTGGTCGCGCTGCTCGACGGGAACCGGTCGGCGCTGCCGCCGGTCACCGTGGCGGAGACCGCCTTCGACACCTACTTCGGCGCGGTGCCCGACACGCGGGTGATGATCCGCATCGGTGACGGCGTGCCGCCCGACCGGGCGCGCGAGGTGGTCGACGCGGCCGCAGCGCCCTACCCGAGCGTGAAGGTGTCGAGCTCGACGGAGGTACGCGGCCAGTTCGACGAGACGCTGGACATGCTGCTCATGATCATCACCGGGTTGCTGGGACTGGCGATCCTGATCTCGCTGCTGGGCATCGCCAACACGCTCTCACTGTCGGTGCACGAGCGCACCAGGGAGTCGGCGCTGCTGCGGGCGCTGGGCCTGACCCGGCGGCAACTGCGCGGGATGTTGTCGGTCGAGGCGCTGGTGCTCGGACTGATCGGGGCGCTGGTGGGTGTCGTGCTCGGAGGCGTCTTCGGGTGGGCCGCGATCATGGCCATGCTGGACGGCGCCGTCTTCTCGGTGCCGGTCGCGCAGATCGTGCTGTTCGTGGTGCTCTCCGGCGTGGCCGGTGTCCTCGCCGCCGTCCTGCCGGCCCGCCGCGCCGCCCAGGCGTCGATCACCGGTTCCCTCGCCACCGGCTGACCCGGGGCCTTCGATGCCTCAGGCGGGACGCTGGTCACGCACTCAAGGCAGTGGGGCTGAGTCCACCTTCCGGGTGGCAATTTCCCACCCCGGGAGGTGGGCCGACCCCCATGGAGGCCGGCCCTCCGGACCGCGAGGCTGGGCAGGCCTGATCGGAGTTTGCCGATCGGGCCCGGCCAAGCCAAGGAGAGCGGGACGTGATCGAAGTGAGGGGACTGAGCATGCGGTACGGCCGCACGCTCGCCGTGGACGACCTGACCTGCACGGTGAAACCGGGGCTGGTGACCGGGTTCCTCGGACCGAACGGCGCAGGCAAATCCACGACCATGCGGGCCATACTCGGGCTGGAGGTCCCCGCCTCGGGTGAGGCGCTGGTGGACGGGCGACCGTACGTGTCGCTGCGCCGGCCCATGCGCACGATGGGGGCGCTGCTGGACGCCGGGGCGGTGCACGGCGGCCGCTCGGCCCGCGACCATCTCGGCTGCCTGGCGCGCAGCAACGGCATCGGCCGCGCCCGCGTGACCGCCGTCCTCGATCAGGTCGGCCTGACAGACGTCGCCGGCAAGCGGATCGGCGGGTTCTCCCTCGGCATGAAGCAGCGGCTGGGCATGGCGGCGGCGCTGCTCGGGGATCCGCCGGTGCTGATGTTCGACGAGCCGCTGAACGGACTGGACCCTGAGGGCATCCGCTGGCTCCGCGGCCTGCTGCGCTCGCTGGCGGACGAGGGCCGTACCGTGCTGCTGTCCAGCCACCTGATGAACGAGATGGCACTCACCGCCGAGCACGTCATCGTCATCGGACGGGGCCGGCTGATCGCTGACACCGCCATGGACGCCCTGGCCGGGCACTTCAAGGGCGACGTGCTGGTCCGCACGCGTCACCCAGAGCAGCTCACCGCCATCATGCGCACGCACGGGGCGACGGTGGTGGCCGAGGACGACGGCGCCCGGTCCGTTGGCCTGTCCGTCCGTGGCCTGGACGCGGCCGAGATCGGCGTGATGGCGCTGTCCGCGGGGATCGCGCTAATGGAGCTGTCTCCGCGCGACGCGTCCCTGGAGGAGGCGTTCATGCGGCTCACGGAGGACAGCACCGAGTACAGAAGCGAGAGCGGGACCGCTCCGAAGGAGGCCGTGCGATGATCGACGTCATCGCTTCCGAGTGGCTGAAGCTCCGCTCGCTCCGCTCGAACGTCTATGTGCTGGCCTGCTCGGTGGCGGCCGTCCTGGCCTGCGCCGGGATAGCGTTCATGATCGGCCGCGGGTTCGACGACCAGACGTTGGACGAGAAAATGGCCTTCCCCGGCAACGGGGACGGCATCGGCAACGGGATCGCGGTCGCCTACTTCGTGTTCGCCGTGCTGGGCGCGCTGGCGATCACCTCGGAACACAGCACCGGGATGATCCAGATGAGCCTGGTGGCCGTGCCGCGCAGGCGGATGCTCCTGCTGGCCAAGGTGCCGGGCCTGGCCGCGGTCGTGCTGGTGGCGGGCCAGGTTCTGGCGTTCGTCATGCACGCGGCCTCCATGGCGGCGCTCGGCGACCGAGCCGGGCAACTGCTCCGCGAAGGGGTGACGCTGGGCACATCGCTGTCAGAGCCGGGCGTGCTCGCCTCGGTGATCGTCGCCGGGCTGTCGATGGCCGCGGTCGCGCTGGTCGGGCTCGGCGTCGGGGCCGCCGTCCGCTCCACCCCGGGCGCGCTGGTCGTGCTGACGGTGCTCATCGTGGTGCTGCCGGTGGTGGCCAAGACGCTGCCCATGCCGCTGCGCGCACAGGCCGGCTCCTTCATGATCGAGAACCTGCCGCTCCAGATCGCGGGCGTCGGGGGCGGGATCCTGCCGCCCGCCGCGGCGGCGGGGCTGCTTGTCGCGTACGTGCTCGCCGCGCTGACCGCGGGCGCCACGATGATCACGATGGCCGGGCGCCGGATCAAGGTGCTGGCGATCGGCCTGGCCGCGGCCGTCCTGGTCTCGGGTGTGCCTGCCGCCGCGGCGAGTTCGCCGGGCCCCTCATCGAGGCTGGCCTGGGCGGTTTGCGCGGACAAGACCCTCGTCAAGGAGCTGCGCTGCGCCTCGGTCGAGGTGCCCGTGAACTGGGCCGAGCCGTCCGGACGGAAGATCGATCTGACCGTCGGCCTGCTCCCGGCCACCGGCGCCCAGCGCAGGATGGGCACGGTGTTCGCGATCCCCGGCGGGCCGGGCGGCTCGGGCGTGGAGGACCTGAGCAACAACGCGGGCAGCTTCGCCGAACTGCGCGATCGGTTCGACGTGGTCAGCGTCGAGCCCCGCAACACCGTCGACAAGGGCGTGCTGTCGTTCGACTGCCTGTTCTCCGGCCCGTGGATCGCCTTGCCCGCCACCCGCGCCGAGTACGCCGAGCTGGGCAGGCGCAACCGGGCGGCGGCTCAGCGATGCCGCAGCGCCGACCCCGAGTTCTTCGACCACATGGACTCCGCCTCCGTGGCGCGGGACATGGAGGCGATCCGCGTCGCGCTGGGAGAGGAGAAACTGAGCTTCATCGCCAACTCCTACGGAGGCAGACCCGGGATCGAATACTCCCGGCTGTTCCCCGGCCGGGTGCGCGCGATGGTGTTCGACGGCGCGGTCAACCCGTACGCGCACCGTGCGCAGAGCAGGCTCCCCCACGAGAAGTCCTTCACCCGCTTCGCCGCCTGGTGCGCGGCGAACACCACCTGCGCGCTGCACGGCCAGGACGTCGGCGAGGTCTGGAGGGCGCTGGTGGCGCGGGCCGAGCGGGTCCCGGTGCCGGTCAGAGGCGAATCGCCGGCGGCCGCCTACAGCGGGTTCGACATCAAGCAAGCCGCCGCCCCCAGCATCATCTCGCCAGGTGAGGAGCCCGACCTCCCCCGATGGACGGAGCTTGCCGAGGCGATCAAGCGGGCCGTCGACGGTGACGCCTCAGGGTTCGCCGACTACGTCCGGCAGGCCAGGAAAAGCCCGAAGGTGCCCTCGTCCACCGGGATGAACATGACCCACTGCCTCGACGGCATCGTCTTCCGCGACTACGAGGAGTACCGGAAGAGGCGCCGCGAAGGTGAGCGCCTGCTGCCCAACATCGCCGGGACCGAGCTCTGGCACCCGCTCGGCTGTGTCGGCTGGCCGACCCCCGTCACCAATCCGCCTGGGCCGCTGCCCGCCGAGGAACTGCCGCCCTACCTGGGTGTCGGCTCCTGGACGGACTACGGCAGGAGCGCGGACATCGTACGGCGGGTACCGGGCTCGGCGGCGGTCCAGTACCAGGGACACGGCCACGGCCTCTACAACGCCGGGAACTCCTGCATCATCGGCCACGTCAACCGCTATCTGATCAGCCTGCGCCTCCCCGCGCAGGGCACCGTGTGCCCCAAGACCGTCACCTGACGGCCGCCCGGGTCTCAGCGGGGTCTGCGGCCGGGCCACAGCTCGGCCACCGTCTCCGGGTCGAGGAGCGGCCGGGCCACCACCTCGCCGGTGGCCCGGTCGATCACGATGCACCCGCCACCCACGACGTCCGGCAACCTGGCGGGATCGTCGGGGTCGAGATCCCGCACCCACGCGACATAACCCGCGTCGAACGCGTACACCCCCACCGGCACCGCCGCATCGAGCGGGAGCACCCCGTTGAAATACTCCTCCGCCAGCGACCTGGCCTGATCCAGGTTCATCGCGGCCGCCCCTGCCGATCGAGCACCAGGCAGAACACCCCGGTCACCGTCGTGTACGGCGGCTCGACGGACATGTGCCCCCGCTGCGCGTCGATCCAGATCACCTCGCCGTCGGCGTTGACCGCGTTCCAGGCATGGGAGCCGCCGCCGGGCCAGCGCACCACGATGACGGCGCTCGCGCCGTGCCCGGCGTCGAGCAGCCGCCGGGCGATCAGCGGGTAGGCGTGCCGCCCCTGCCCGGCGTACTGCAGGCGGTGGCCCGCCCACCGCTCGATCCTGGCCGTGCCGCCCCGCTCGCCGGTCAGCACCGGCCGGCCGATCTTGTCGTACTCGGGCAGCCGTGGCGCGGCCGTCGCGGGCTCGCCGTGCCAGGTGGACAGCACGGCGAGCGCGCAGTCGGCGGCGTTGGAGGCCCGGAACGGGTCGTCGGCGGGCCCGCCGCCGTTGATCAGCCGCACCCAGGTGCCGCGCGGGTCGGGAAAGCGGGCGCCGGGCTGCAGCGACTCGGCGAGGTCCCGCTCGACCTGCGGGTCCGGCCTGGCCAGCCCGCCCGGCACGCCGTACGGCCGGCAGTCGGCGAGCCTGGGCGGCCGCCGCGGCCGATCGAACCAGTCGACCTCCACCGGCTCCGAGACCTCAGCGGGCGCACCGAGGTCCGTGGGCCCTCCCAGCTCCGCGAGCTCCCACTGCTGCCTTGAGCGCGCGGGCCCTTCCGGCTCCCTCAGCGTCCCGGGCCTCACGGGCTCCCTGAGCGCCCCGGCCTCGCTGGACTGCGCGGCCTCCTTCAGCAACCCGGGACCCCTTGACTGCGCCGACTCCCCGGGCCCCCTGGACTGCGCGGGTCCTGCGGGCATCCTGGGCCCACCGGGCTGCGCGGGCCGTCCTGGATCGGGGGTGGTGGGGCTGAGGGGTTGGCCGTCCGGGGCGGCCTGGTGCGCGGGGATGGAGCCGCCGTCAGGGGGCTCCTCGGCGGCCCGCTCGTAGTCGAGCCACCGCACCCCTTCGGCCACCACAGGGTCGTAACGCCCCTCTGGAAGGACCCACCGGACACTCGGCTTGCGCTCGCGGAACACGGCCTGCCTCCTGTCATGCTCGACGACCGATCGTAGAGGCGTCACCACGGCAGGGAGATGAAGTCAGGCAGATTGACCGCCAGAGTTCCCCTCTCTACCTGGGCAAACAGCGCAAACCCCGACAAGGATCAGACGACGTTCACCGTGATCGTGTGCCAGCCCGTCGCGCCGTCCGGCGCCACCGGCGCGAGTTCGCCGGTCTGGGTGTAACCGGACGCGTCCGTCGCGCGCACCTCGATGCGGTGCTCGCCCGGCCGGGCGTCCCAGTCGATCGACCACTGCCGCCAGGTGTCCGGCCCGGGCACCTCGGCCAGTTTCGCCTGCCTCCACTCCCCGCCGTCGAACCGCACCTCCACGGCGTCCACCCCCGTGTGCTGCGCCCACGCCACCCCGGCGACCGTGTTCCGCCCCGGCTTCAGCGTGTCCGCGGGCTTCGGCACGTCGATGCGCGACTGCGTCTTGATCGGGCCCTTGGCCGACCATCCGCGGGGCGTCCAGTACGCCTCGTCCCTGTCGAACCGGGTCACCTTGATGTCCACGACCCACTTGGTGGCCGAGACGTACCCGTACAGGCCCGGCACCACCTGGCGCACGGGGAACCCGTGGTCGACGGGAAGCACCTCGCCGTTCATCGCGACCGCGAACAGCGCGTCGCGCCCGTCCATCACCACGTCCACAGGGGTGCCGCAGGTGAAGCCGTCCGCGGAGGTGGACAGCAACATGTCGGCGCCGGACTGGAGCCCGGCCTGGCGCAGCACCTCGGCCATGCGTACGCCCAGCCACCGGGCGTTGCCGGCCAGCGGGCCCCCGACCTCGTTGGAGACGCAGGTGAGCGTGACGTCAGCCTCGGTGAGCGGCATCTTCAGCAGGTCCGCGTAGGTGATCTCGACGGGCCGGTCGACCATGCCGTGGATGCGCAGCGTCCAGTCGCCTGGATCGACCTGGGGGACGACGAGCGCGGTGTCGACCCGGTAGAAGTCCTTGTTGGGCGTGATGAACGGCGACAGCCCGCCGATGCGCAGGTCCGCGCCGGCCGGGATCGGCCTGGCCGGGGTCGCGGGCCCGGGCAGCGCCACCCCGGCCCGCGCGGTGTCGACCATCTGCCGCCCCCCGAGCGTCTGCCCGAGCAGGTAGGCGGCCCCGGCCGCCACCGCGCCGCCCGCCGCGCCGGTCAGCAGCCGGCGGCGGTCGAACGCCGGCGGCTCCCCCGCGACCCACATGACGGCGGGCCGCTCCACGACACCCCCGCCACCACTCGCGGAGCCGCTCCCCGGGCCACTCGCCGTACCGCTCCCCCGGCCGCTCGCCGGACCACTCGCCGGACCACTCGCCGGGCCGGCTTCGCCGCCGGCCGGGGCGCCGACCTTGGCGGGTCGCAGCGGCGGCCGGGCGTCGATCCCGTGGAAGGGGTCGCCGTCGCCGGTCGCCCGGCGTACGAGCCAGGCCAGAGCGCAGGCGCCCGCGCCCACGCCGGCCAGGGTCGGAAGCGTGTCCAGCACCCCCGCCTCCGGCCGGGTCAGCACCGCCAGCAGGCCCACCACACCGAACGCGGCCAGCCCCGCGAAGCCGTAGGAGAGCCGGCGCAGGGCCAGCATCCCGATGAGCGGCGCGACCCCGAAGAGCACCACCACCAGCACGCCGCCGACGAGAACGGCCTTGTCGCTCTCGCCGAACGTCCTGATCGCCCATTCCTTGACCGGCGCCGGCGTCAGATCGACCGTCGCATCGCCCACGGCGAGCACGGGAGACGTCTCAGGACCGACGAACGCGGCCACGAGCTGCGCGATCCCGAGCGCCACGCCCCCGGCGACCAGCCCCAGCAAAGCCCTGGCCCAGGCGGGCACCACCGATTTCCTCTGCACGTCTCGACGGTACGCCGCCCGCTGCCCGGCGGTTCTTACACGGTGGTTACGAGCCGAGCAGCTCGCGCACGATCGGGGTCAGCGCGCGGAAGGCCCGCCCCCGGTGGCTGATCGCGTCCTTCTCGTCGGGCGACATCTCAGCGGTCGTGCGGTCGTCGCCGTCGGGCACCAGGATCGGGTCGTAGCCGAACCCGTTACTGCCGCGCGGCGTGGTGACGAGCCGCCCCGGCAGCACGCCCTCGACCACCCGCGACTCCCCCGACGGCAGCGCCAGCGCGGCGGCGCAGGCGAAGTGGGCGGTCAGCCGGTCGGCGGGCACGTCGGACAGCTGGGCCAGCAGCAGGTCGAGGTTGGCCTGGTCGTCGCCGTGCCGTCCCGACCAGCGGGCGGAGAACACTCCCGGCATGCCGTTGAGCACGTCGACGCAGAGCCCCGAGTCGTCGGCGACCGCGGGCAGCCCGGAGCCCTGGGCGACGGCATGCGCCTTGAGCAGGGCGTTCTCCTCGAACGTGACGCCGGTCTCGGCGACCTCGCCGATCTCGGGGAACGCCTCCAGCCCGACGATCTCGAAACCGGCCAGGATGCGGCGCAGCTCCGCGATCTTGCCGGCGTTGCGGGTGGCCAGCACGATCTTCATGACCCCAGCGCCTCCTGCTGGATGAGCGTGAGCTCCTCGCAACCCGCCACGGCCAGGTCGAGCAGCTGGTCGAGCGCCGCGCGGTCGAACGGCGCGCCCTCGGCCGTGCCCTGCACCTCGACGAAGCTGCCCTCGCCGGTCATCACGACGTTCATGTCGGTCTCTGCGGCGACGTCTTCGGTGTAACAGAGGTCGAGCATCGGCACCGAGCCGACCACGCCGACGGAGACGGCCGCGACGGAGCCGATCAGCGGGTCGCCAGGGCACATCTTGCGCCCGCGCATCCACGCCACAGCGTCGGCCAGCGCGACGTAGGCGCCGGTGATGGCGGCGGTGCGGGTGCCGCCGTCGGCCTGCAGCACGTCACAGTCGAGCAGAATGGAGTTTTCCCCCAACGCTTTGTAATCGACGCAAGCGCGTAGCGAACGGCCGATCAACCGCGATATCTCGTGGGTCCTGCCACCGATTTTTCCCCGAACCGATTCACGATCGTTACGGGTATTGGTCGCACGGGGCAACATGGCATATTCGGCCGTAACCCACCCCTGCCCGCTGCCGCGGCGCCAGCGGGGCACGCTGTCCTGGACGGAGGCCGCGCACAACACCCTGGTGCCGCCGAATTCGACGAGCACGGATCCTTCGGCATGGGTGAGCCATTGCCTCGTGATGGTTATGGGACGTAGCTGGTCAGGGTTGCGGCCATCCTGTCGCGACATGCAGATCACCCTATCTCCGCGACACAACGCTCTTGACCAAATGTGTCCGACACATGGATCCTTACGCAATGACAACGGGGGTGTTGCGAAACCCTGACTTCCTACGGTTCCTCGGTTCTCACGTCGCCAACGAACTCGGCGCGAATATCTCGCGGGTGGCGCTACCGCTGGTGGCCGTGCTGGCATTACACGCCGGCCCCACTGAGGTCGGCCTGCTGTCGGCGTTGCAGACAACGGCGTTCCTTCTGATCGGCCTGCCCGCGGGGGTGTGGGTCGACCGGATGCGCAGGCGCCGCGTGCTCATGGCCGCCGATCTGGCCAGGTTCCTGCTGCTGGGCAGCATTCCCGTCGCGGCCGAGCTGGGGATCCTGACGATCGAGCTGATGTTCCTGGTGGCGCTGCTGGTCGGCGCGGCCCAGGTCTTCAACGACGTGGCCGACCGCACGTACCTGCCCGATCTGATCAGCACCGCGCAGCTCGGCGACGCCAACTCCAAGCTGGAGGTCGTGCGATCCAGCGGGTCGCTGTCGGGCCCGGCCATCGGCGGCGCGCTCGTGCAACTGCTGGGGGCGTCGCGCACGCTGGCCGCCACCGCGCTCGGCGCGCTCGCCTCGGTGCTCCTCCTGAGCCGGATCAAGGCGCCGGACAAGCCGCCCGCGGCCACCGAGCCCACGCCGCTGATGCGCGGCATCCGCGAGGGCCTCGCGTACGTCTGGGACGACCGGCTGATGCGCACGTTCGTGATCACGTCGGCGGCCATGAACCTCTTCGTGAGCGCGGTCCTCGGCCAGTCGGTGTTGTTCCTGGCCGACGAGGTCATGCTCGAGCCCGGCCTCATCGGCGTGCTGCTCATGTCGGGCGGCATCGGCGGCCTGATGGGCGGCCTCAGCGGCGGCTGGCTGTCCAGGAAGTACGGCACCGCGCGGATGACCTGGCTGGCCGTCACCATCGGCTCGCCCTTCGGCCTGCTGTTACCGATGACGCAGCCCGACTGGCGGGCGGTGTTCTTCGCGATCACCTCGATCGGCCTGTCGTGGAGCTCGGTCCTGCTGAACGTCGGCCAGGTCACCTACCGGCAGACCGTGACCCCCGAGCACGTGCTCGGCCGGGTCAACGCGTCGGTGCGGTTCATGACCTGGGGCATGATGCCGCTGGGCGCGCTGCTCGGCGGCCTCGTGGCCCAGCAGATCGGCGTGCGGCAGGCCCTGTGGGTGTTCATGGGGGGCAGGCTGCTGGCGTTCCTGCCGTTGCTGTTCTCGCCGCTGCCGCGCATGCGCGACTTCGACGAGGTTCAGGCCAGGTCGTAGACGGCGCCGCTGCGGGCCAGCTCGAGCGGACCGCCATAGCCGCCTTCCGAGGCCTCCCTCAGCACGGTCGCCTGGTCGTTCCACGGGACGAGGTGGGTGAGCACGAGCCGGCCGACATCGGCCTTGGCGGCGTGCTCGGCCGCCTGCCGGCCGGTCAGGTGCAGGCCGGGCGGCAGTCCCGGGCGCTCGACGAACGACGCCTCGCACAGCAGCAGGTCGGCGCCCGCGGCCAGCTTCACCAGCTCGCTCGACTCGCCGGTGTCGCCGGAGTAGGCCACGGACCTGCCGCCGCCGGTCACCCGGAAGCCGTACGCCTCGACCGGGTGGTTGACCAGGCCGGCGGTCAGGGTGAACGGCCCGATCTCGAACGTTCCAGGCTCCAGCGGCACGAAGTCGAAGGCGGTCTCGAGGCCGGGCTCGTCCGGCATCCCGTACGCGGCCGCCAGCCGGCGCGGCGCGTCCGCGGGCGCGTAGATCGGCACGATCGGGTACGGCGCGGCCGGCCCGTACGTGCGGACCACGTGGTAGCCGCAGACGTCGAGACAGTGGTCGGCGTGCAGATGGGTCAGGCAGATGGCGTCCACGTCATACAGGCCGATGTGGCGCTGGAGCGCGCCGAGCGAGCCGCTGCCGAAGTCGAGCAACATCCTGAACCCGTCCGCCTCGATCAGGTAGCAGGACGCGGGACTGTCGGGGCCGGGATAGCTTCCCGAGCAGCCGACGATGGTCACCTTCATGTGGGCTCCTTCCCAGTACGACGCTCCGCGTCGCGGCTCGGCCCCTCGATCCCGGCGTCTTCCCTCGGCACAGCGGCGGCTGCGCTCCCGCCGCCGCGAAGGCCGGACACGGATGCGGCCGAGTGGCCGTTCGAGGTGGTACCCCCCAGCGGTGCGACTTCGACCGCGTCGATCTCCGGCCCCAGGAAGCGCTGCCCGAGCCGGGCGAAGAGCAGGGAGTCGCCGGTGGCGCGGAAGCGGTGCCGGGGGGTGGCCTCGCCTCCCGCCGCCAGGCCGCGGTCGTGCAGGATCCGGTAGACGTCCTTGGCCGTCTCCTCGGCACTGGAGACCAGCGTGACGCCGTCGCCGGCGACGTAGGAGATCGCGCCGGTGAGCAGCGGGTAGTGGGTGCAGCCGAGGATGAGGGTGTCGCACCCGGCGGCCCTGATGGGATCCAGGTAGTCGCGCACGACCTCGATGAGCTCGTCGCTCATCGTCTCCCCCCGCTCGACGTACTCCACCAGGCGCGGGGCGGCCACGCCGGTGAGCTGCACGTCGGGCGCCGCGGTGAAGGCGTCGTGATAGGCCATCGAGTCGATGGTGGCCCTCGTGGCGATCACGCCGACCCTGCCGGTGCGGGTGGCGCGCACGGCCCTCCTGGTGGCCGGCTGGATCACCTCGACGACCGGGACGTCATAGCGCTCGCGTGCGTCGCGCAGCACGGCGGCGCTGGCGCTGTTGCACGCGATGACGAGCATCTTGACGTCGTGCTCGACGAGGTGGTCCATGACCTCCAGGGCGTAGGCGCGGACCTCCGCGATGCTCTTCGGCCCGTACGGCTGGCGGGCCGTGTCGGCCACGTACGTGATCGACTCGGAGGGCAGCTGGTCGATGATCGCGCGGGCGACCGTGAGGCCGCCGACCCCGCTGTCGAAGATCCCAATACTCGCGTCCGGCACGCCTTCGAGGGTAGGCGACCTGCCCGATCAACTCTGCGTAAGAATGCTCACAGTCGCGCGCCGCGCTCGCTCATTCGGCAAACATGGTCGTGATGTGGTGGCGACTTGGTCACGACCACACGTTCATCCCCTGCCGACGCGGGCCAGCTGGCGCGACTGGGCCACGAGCCGGCCGGTCGAGTCGCGCACCTCCGCCTCCTCGTCGAACCAGCCGTCTGAGACGAGCCGGCCGCCGCAGAGCACGGTGAGCCAGCCCGGCGCGGGCAGGGCGCGCAGGTGCAGGGTGAGGTCCACGGTGGGCGCCCAGCCGCGCGCGCCCGCGGAGAACACCACGGGCGGCAGCGCGTCCACGGCCAGAGCCAGCACGTACGGGTCGGGGTCCTGCGGCTCGGCCATCCTGAAGTAGGCCCGCGACTCGGGCCTGCCGCTGGGCTCGCCCTTCAGCCAGCCGACCGTGGGCGGGTCGAAGAGCACCTCCATCTGGGCGTTCAGCATCATGCCCGACTCGGGTCTGGGGTCGGGGAGCGCGACGCAGTCGTCGATGCTCGGCATGGCGCAGGCCGGTTCGCCGGCGTAGACGGGCTCGGCGCCGTGCAGGGTGGCCGTCGTGATCGAGCTCGCGATCTGCGCGACGCCGTCCTGCACGAGCGTGGCCCTGGCGAAGGCGGCCGTCCTGCCCGCTTTGAGCGGCTCTATCTTGACCTGGGCGGGGCCGGGGACCGGCGCCTTCAGGAACTGCGCGCTCGTGGTCACGGGATGGTCGAACGGCGAGGCCTCCACGGCCGCACGCATGATCACGGCCAGCAGGTAGCCGCCGTTGAGCGGGCCGCCGATCCCGTATCCGGGGTCGAGGCACACGTCGTAGGTGTTGTCGTCGACCCTGATCGCCTGCGTCGCCTCGTCGAACTTCGTCATCCGCACCCACCTCGTATGGAACTTAGTTCTAGTGCTTCCACACTCTAGCGGCGTGACGGGGAGACGTACCGCCGTGGAAGGGGCTCAACCGGGTGCGAAGTCGTACTTCAGCGCATTGCAAGCGGCGGTCTACCAACATCAGCTACCTTCACTGTGGCCATAAGTCCACTTTGTGAGTTGAGTGATGTCTGTGAATAATCCCCCGTCTGGCCAGGACCCTGACCGGACCACGGCATACAACTGGAACCAGGGGCAGCAGCCGGTGAACCCCCCGACGATGCCGATGTCATCGGGTGAGCCGTACCCACCGCAGCAGCCTTACGGTCAGCAGGCCGCCCAGGGGGGCTATGGCCAGCAGCAGCCCCAGCAAGGATGGCAGCAGCAGCAGGCGTACGGGCAGCAGCCCTCCTACGGGCAGCAGCCGCAGCAACCCCAGCAGCAGTGGCAGCAGGGCGGCTGGCAACAGCAGCAGCCCCAGCAGGGGTGGCAGCAGGAGCAGGGCTGGCAGCAGCAGAACCAGCACGCGCAGGGCGGCTGGCAGCAGCAGGGCCCCGAAGGCTTCGGCCCCGCCGAGCCGGCCAAGAAGGGCCCCAAGGCTTGGATCATCGCCGTCGCCGCCGCGCTCGCGGTGGTGCTGCTCGGCGGCGGCGCCGTCTGGGCCGTGGGCGCCATCGGCGGTGGCGGCACCCAGCCGCACGAGGTGCTGCCCGCCGACAGCATCGCCTACGCCAGGCTCGACCTCGACCCCGCGGCCAACCAGAAGGTGGCGCTGTTCCAGCTGGCCAGGAAGTTCACCGTCACCAAGGACACCTTCTCCGGCGAGGACCCGCGCCAGGCGCTGTTCGACACGATCACCAAGGACGGCGACTCCAAGGTCGACTTCGCCAAGGACGTCGACCCGTGGCTGGGCAGCCGGATCGGCTTCGCCGCCGTCCCCTCCGGCAAGGAGGAGCCCGACTTCGCGGTGGCCGTCCAGATCACGGACGAGGAGCAGGCGAAGGCCGGCATCGCCAAGCTGATGGAGGGCGACAAGTACGGCATCGCCTTCCGCGAGGACTACGCGCTCCTCACACCCACGCAGGAGCTCGCCGACAAGTACGCGCAGGCCGAAGGCAACCTGGGCGACAACACCGCCTTCGACGACGACATGGCCACCGTCGGCGAGCAGGGTGTGTTGTCGTTCTGGACCCACATCGGCGGCATCGCACAGGCGGCCAAGAAGGAGCTGACCGCCGAGCAGGCCGCGGCCATCGAGCAGGTCAAGGACACCAGGTTCTCCGGCGCCCTCCGCTTCGACAGCGCCTACGTCGAGCTCACCGGCATCGTCAGCGGCGCCAAGGGCATGGTGCCCGAGGGCGAGCTGCCCCTGGCCAACCTGGGCGGCCTGCCTGCGACCACGGCCGGCGCCCTGTCGGTCTCCGGCCTCGACCAGGTCGTCACCAAGAACTGGGCCAACATCGAGAAGCAGGCCACGGCCACCGGCGCCGCCCAGGTCCAGCAGATGCTCGCCCAGGTCAGGACCCGCTTCGGGCTGGAGCTGCCGGGCGACCTCGCGACGCTCTTCGGCAAGAACTTCACGTTCGCGGTCGACAGCGAGGGCCTGGACAGCAACCAGTTCAAGGGCGGCGTACGCATCGCCACCGACCCGGCCAAGGCCCAGGCGATATTCGACAAGATCCTGCAGGCGATGGCCTCCGGCGGGCAGGGCGCCCCGCAGCTCGCCAAGGTCGCCGGCGACGGCGTCTTCACCGTGGCGACGACGGACGACTACGCCAAGAAGCTGGCCGAAGAGGGCACGCTGGGCGACTCGGAGACGTTCCAGACCGCGATCGCCAACCCGGACGAGGCCAACGCGGCGCTCTTCGTCGACCTCGACAAGATCGAGAACCTGTACCTGAACTCCATGCAGGGCGACGACAAGGCCAACGCGCAGGTGCTCAGGGCCGTCGGCATGAGCACGTCGATCACCGACAGCTCGGCGACGTTCTCGCTGCGGGTGCTGTTCAACTAGACACCGGGACGAGGAACCAGACACGCGACGAGGGCGGCCGGTCAGCGAACCGGCCGCCCTCGTGCTCTCCGCAAACACTGGCGCGGCCTCCTGGGCTGTGCCGTCACAGCCCACCGGCGCTCAGGCCCAGAGCTGGCCTTCGAGGCGGTCCTCCGCCTCCTCGAGCGTGCCTTCGTACGCGCCCGTGGACAGGTATTTCCAACCGCCGTCGGCCACCACGAAAACGATGTCGGCGCGCTCGCCCGCCTTGACCGCCTTCTTGGCCACGCCCAGCGCCGCGTGCAGCGCCGCGCCGGTCGAGACCCCGGCGAAGATGCCTTCGGAGGCCAGCAGCTCGCGGGTGCGCCGCAGCGCGTCGGCCGAGCCGACCGAGAAGCGCGTGGTCAGCACGGACTCGTCGTAGAGCTCGGGGATGAAGCCCTCGTCGACGTTGCGCAGCCCGTAGACCAGCTCGCCGTAACGCGGCTCGGCGGCGACGATCTGCACGCCGGGCACCCGCTCGCGCAGGAACCGCCCGACCCCCATCAGCGTGCCCGTCGTGCCGAGCCCGGCCACGAAGTGCGTGACGGTGGGCAGGTCCGCCAGGATCTCCGGGCCCGTGGACTCGTAGTGGGAGCGCCAGTTGGCGGGGTTGCCGTACTGGTAGAGCATCACCCACGACGGATTCTTCGCGGCCAGTTCCTTGGCCACGCGCACGGCCTCGTTGGAGCCGCCCGCGGCGGGCGAGGAGATGATCTCGGCGCCCCACATGCGCAGCAGCTGGCGGCGCTCCTCCGAGGTGTTCTCCGGCATCACGCAGATCAGGTTGTAGCCCTTGAGCTTGGCCGACATGGCCAGCGAGATGCCGGTGTTGCCGCTGGTGGGCTCGAGAATCGTGCAGCCGGGCGTGAGCCGCCCGTCCTTCTCGGCCTCCTGGATCATCCAGAGCGCCGGACGGTCCTTGATCGACCCGGTCGGGTTACGGTCTTCGAGTTTCGCCCAGATCCGCACGTCGGAGGCGGGTGACAACCTCGGCAGCCCCACCAGAGGCGTGCGGCCGACCGAGTCGATCAACGAGTCGAAACGCATGTCACCCACCGGCGACGGCGGGAAGCACGGTCACCGTGTCGCCGTCGGACAGCGGCGTGCCCAGGCCGCCCAGGAAACGTACGTCCTCGTCGTTGAGGTAGACGTTGACGAAGCGGCGCAGCGCGCCCTGGTCGACCAGGCGGTCCTTGATGCCGGGGTGGCTCGACTCGAGATTGCTGATCAGCTCGTCGAGCGTGGCACCCTCGGCGTTGACGGCCTTGGCGCCGTCGGTGTAGTTGCGCAGGATGGTCGGAATGCGAACCTCGATGGCCATCGCGGTCAGTCTCCTCAGGTCAGTCGTCGTCCCATCGGCAGCAACGCCGACGGCAGGATGCGGATTCCGGGGAAGTTCCACCAGGGGATCGGCTCGCCGGACCGCCGCGCCCGTCAGGGCCGTGGCGGCAGCCCGCGCAGCGGATCGCTCACGGACAGTCGTAGACGACGACAGCCGCGGTGTGCGCGAAGAGGAAGCTCTGCACCTGCCGGACCATCATGGGATGAACCTTACCTCTTCCTCGGTGATGACGCCTTCGAGGATGCGGTAGGAGCGGAACTCCACCTCGGTGTCGTCCTTGGTGGAGACCAGGACGTAGTGGGCGCTCGGCTCGGAGGCGTAGGACACGTCGGTGCGCGACGGGTAGGCCTCGGTGGCGGTGTGGGAGTGGTAGATCACGACGGGCTCCTCGTCGCGTCCGTCCATCTCCTTCCAGACCTTGAACTGCTCCATCGAGTCGAAGCGGTAGAAGGTCGGCGAACGCTCGGCGTTCTCCATCGGGATGAACCGCTCGGGCACGCCGCCCCGGCCCGCGATGACGCCACACGCCTCGTCGGGATGATCGGCGCGAGCATGCGCGACGATCTTGTCCGCGAGTTCCTGCGAGATCGACAGCATGCCCCGGAAGTTACCAGAGGGCCCGGACCAGGCTGTCCTGCAGGTAGGTCAGCCAGTCGTAGGTGACGTAGGCCGGGTAGCGGGGATCGTCTTCCGACATCATCGCGATCTCGTCGTGAACCTCCTCGGTCACGTCGAGCTTGATGCCGAGCGTCAGGCGCACGTCGTTGAGCGAGCGCAGCCACGCCTGGGCCTGCTCGGCCGTGAGCTCGGCGTGGCCCGGCTCGGCGGTGTCGAAGACGGTCTGCGCGTCCGCCCGCTTGCCGTCGCGCAGCGTCGCCTCGGTGTAGCGGCGGAACTCGGCGGAGTCCTTCTCGTCCTCGTACGCCGACGGGAACAACCTGGCCAGCACCGGATCGGACGGCACCGCCGTGTCACCGATCCCGAGCGCCCGCTCCAGCGGGTCGTCGCTCGTCTGCCCCGGAGAGACGATGCCGAGCATCATCGACACGAGCGAGCGCAGCAGCGAGACCTCCGCGGCCTCGAAGGCCGCGATGACGCCGCCGTTCCTGCCCGGCTTGAACCCCGAACTCACCTGTGCCGCCTCACTTGACCGAATCCGGCTGGACCGTCGCCCACAGGCCGTAGGAGTGGAGAATCTGCACATCGCGTTCCATCTCTTCACGCGTGCCACTGGACACGACGGCCTTGCCCTTGTGGTGGACGTCCAGCATGAGTTTCTCGGCCTTCTCCCTGGTATAGCCGAAGACCGTTTGGAAGACATAGGTCACGTAGGACATGAGGTTGACCGGGTCGTTCCAGACGATGGTCACCCAAGGCAGATCGGGTCGGACGTCCGATGACGGACGCTCAACGGCGATTGGAGCGGTGCTACCCACATCCCCGAGTCTGCCCTATCTGGGCCGTAGTCTTCGACTCGTGACATTGACCATGAGCACTGCGTTGCTCACAGATCACTATGAGCTGACGATGCTGCAGGCGGCCCTGCGAAGCGGCGCGGCGCACCGGCGCGCCGTCTTCGAGGTGTTCGCCAGACACCTGCCAGGCGGGCGGCGTTACGGGGTTGTCGCTGGAACGGGACGTGTCCTGGACGAGCTTGAACGCTTCCGCTTCGGTGACGAAGAACTCACCTACCTGCGCGAGCGCCGGGTCGTCGATGAGTCCACTCTGGCGTTTCTCGCCGATTACCGGTTCTCGGGGAACATCTACGGCTATCGCGAGGGCGAACTCTACTTCCCCGCCTCCCCCATCATGATCGTGGAGGGCACCTTCGCCGAGGCCGTGCTCCTCGAAACGATCGCGCTGTCCATCCTCAACCACGACTGCGCCATCGCCTCCGCCGCCTCCCGCATGGTCAACGCAGCCGGCAAGCGCCCCCTCATCGAGATGGGCTCGCGCCGCACGCACGAAAGCGCCGCCGTGGCCTCCGCGCGGGCCGCGTACATCGCCGGGTTCGCCTCGACCTCCAACCTGATGGCCGGCCGCGTGTACGGGGTCCCCACGGCCGGCACGGCGGCGCACGCGTTCACCCTGCTGCACGACTCGGAACGTGACGCGTTCGAGGCCCAGATCGCCTCGCTCGGGCCGGAGACGACGCTGCTGGTGGACACGTACGACGTGGCCGAGGCCGTCCGCACGGCCGTCGAGCTGGCCGGACCGAAGCTCGGTGCGGTCCGCATCGACTCCGGCGACCTGGCGGCGGCCGCGCAGGAGGTGCGCGAGCAACTGGACGCGCTCGGGGCGTTCAACACCCGCATCCTCGTCACCTCCGACCTCGACGAGTACGCCATCGCCGCCCTGGCCGCCGCCCCGGTGGACGGCTACGGCGTCGGCACCTCCCTCGTGACCGGGTCGGGCGTGCCCACGGCGGCGCTGGTGTACAAGCTGGTGGCGCGGGAGACGGCCACGGGCAGGCTGGAGGCCGTGGCCAAGCGCTCGGTGGGCAAGCCGTCGCGCGGGGGCCGCAAGGAGGCGTACCGGCTCTTCGACGAGAGGGGCCACTGCGACACCGAGCTGATCACGACCGGCGGGCTCACCCCCGAAGGCGGCATCCCCCTGCTGCACGAGCTGGTGCGCGACGGCGAGGTCGTCGGCGGGGAGCCCCTGTCCGCCGCCCGCGATCGTCACGCCAAGGCCATCACCACCCTCCCCCTGGACGCCCTCCACCTCGGCAGGGGCTATGCGGCGATCCCCACCGAATTCGCCTGACGTATCGTGGCCCGTATGGGCAGCGCGCTGATCATCGTCGACGTGCAGAACGACTTCTGCGAGGGCGGCAGCCTGGCCGTCACCGGCGGCTCGCAGGTGGCGGAGGCGATCACCCGTCACGTGGCCGACCACCCCTACGACCATGTGGTGGCCACCCGCGACCACCACGTCTCGCCCGGCGAGCACTTCTCCGACACCCCCGACTACGCCTCCACCTGGCCCGCCCACTGCGTCGCCGGCACGCCCGGCGCCGACTTCCACCAGGCCCTCGACCTGTCGGAAGTGGACGAGGTGTTCAGCAAGGGCGCCTACGACGCGGCGTACAGCGGGTTCGAGGGCACCTCGCGCGGCGGGGTGCCGCTGATGGAGTGGCTCGAGGAACGCGGGGTGCGCCAGGTCGACGTGGCGGGCATCGCCACCGACCACTGCGTGCGCGCCACCGCCCTCGACGCGCTCCGCCACGGGCTGGAGGTGCGGGTGCTGCTCGACCTCACGGCGGGCGTGGCACCGGCGACCACGGAGGCGGCGCTGGCGGAGCTGGAGGCCGCCGGCGCCACCCTGCGCGGGACGCCCGTACTGGACTGACCTGGGCCGGTCAGTTCGCGTCGGCGGGGAGCACCGTGAAGGCGTCGCCCCAGAGCGGCTTCATCGCCCGGAAGTGCCGCTGATCAAGCGTCAGCACCCTGGTCGTGGCATGCCGTCCGGCCACGAGCGCGACCGAGGCGTCCGTCAGCCCGATGGACATGCCCCGATAGCGTTCGGCGATGTGCACCGCCCGCCTGACGTCGGCGGCCGTCATGGAGACCATCTCGTAGCTCCCGTCACTGACGTCGTGCAGGAACTGGAGCTCCCCGCGCTCTCCGGCGAGCTTGAGGAGCATGTAGTCCACTTCGGCGAGCACGTAGGGCGACAGCAGCAGCGGCCCCGGATCGGACAGCAGCACCTGGCGTGCCTCCTCGTGGTGCGGTTGCTCGGGACCGATCGCGGCGAGCAGGCCGCTCGTATCGAGGACCAGCATCAGTCGAGCCCGTCCTTTCCGAACCCCTCGGCCAGGATCTCGTCGACGCGTTCGGCCGTCAGGTTCTCCCCGCTCAGAGGGAACAGCGGGAGTCTGGGACGGGGTCGTTCGCCGACGATCTCCTCGGCGAGAGCGCGTGTGACCGCCTCGCGAATGTAGTCCCCTTCGGACATCTCGTGCGCGCGGGCCGCCTCGGCGACCCGGCTCAGGACGTCCTCGGGCAGGTACAGGCTCACTTCAGCGTGATCTGGCGTGGAACCCCGGGCGTTTACGCCCGGGAGGAAACGACAGCGGGAGGGCCTCCAGGCCCGAGCGGTGCTCTGACAGCCGGTCTGTGTGGGTGGCTCAGCCTGGCCGCTTCTGGTTCCCGATGTACTTCTTGATGATCGGCAGGGTTGGCCCGCCGCAGGAGGCGGAGAAATACGAGGGGGACGAGAGCTGGCTCCCACGGATATCGGCGGATGGGGGCCGGAAACTCCTTGCGCAGCGCGGATATCGGGTTGGGGTTTCCCCGCGCTGTGACGTGGACCTTGATAGTGTGTTCGATTGTGAAACTGGTGGTGCAGGTGAAGCTGCTGCCGACGCCGCAGCAGGCGGCGGCGCTGGAAGCCACCCTGGACGCCGTCAACCGAGCGGCGAATCTGGTCGCGGCATTGGCGTTCCAGCGCCGCTGTTTCCGTAACTTCGATCTGCGCAGGCACG